>JAEWLD010000242.1 GCA_023393485.1 Bacteroidota bacterium | reverse complement strand
ACCAAAGTCAATGTCCCGATCCTTCGCGCCTACATCGACCAATTAAAGGAAATCCAGCCCAATGCCGACGAGACCGAATTGATGAAAATGGCGATTCGCATGCCCGACGCGCTCAAGACCGAGCGTGACGAAATTGAGGACGGCGATTGGAATGACATCCAGAAAGTCATTGCCGAAGCGCTCAAAAACATCAAAAATTTCCGAAGATCTGAAGGCGTTGCACTTGAAAAGGAATTCCTCCATCGCATAGCCAACATCATGACGATGATGAACGAGACCGTCGCAATGGACGGCGAGCGCATCAAAACCGTCAAAGATCGCCTGAAAGCGGCAATCGAAGAGCTGAAAGTGACTTTGGACGACAATCGTTTTGAACAGGAACTGATTTTCTATCTCGAAAAATACGATATCACCGAAGAGAAAGTGCGTCTGGAAAACCATATGCATTATTTCATAGAAACCCTTGCCGGAAAAGAAGCAAACGGCAGAAAATTAGGTTTCATCATCCAGGAAATGGGTCGCGAAATCAATACAATGGGTTCAAAATCAAACCACGCGCAAATGCAGAAACTCGTTGTCCAGATGAAAGACGAACTTGAAAAAATAAAGGAACAAGTGCTGAACGTGCTTTAAGACCAAAGTCCAACGACCAACGACCAAAAATGGAAAAAGGAAAACTCATCGTCTTTTCAGCGCCGTCGGGATCGGGCAAGACCACAATTGTCAGGCATTTGCTGGCACTTCCCGAACTCAAGCTTGAATTTTCGATATCGGCGACATCGCGTCCGCCGCGCGGCGTGGAAAGCCATGGCAACGACTATCACTTCATGTCGGTTTCTGAATTTAAGCAACACATCCGCAACGAGGATTTCGTAGAATGGGAAGAAGTATATCCCGATATGTTTTACGGCACGCTGAAGTCTGAGGTCGAGGAAATCCGAAACAGCGGGAAAAACGTCATTTTTGACATCGACGTGTCAGGCGGGCTGCGCATCAAACGCAAATTTCCCGAAGATACGATCGCCATTTTTGTCAAGCCGCCGAGCATCGACGAACTAAAAAAACGCCTCAAAAACCGTTCGACCGAATCTGAGGAAAAAATCGCGATGCGGATTGCAAAAGCGTCGGCAGAACTGGCAACGGCACCGCTTTTTGATATTGTCGTCGAGAATTCAGACCTTGAATTGGCCAAGCAAATGGCTTACACATTGGTCAGCGACTTTATAAAAACCGGACGGATTCCGACAAAACAATAAGCGATGAAAGTCGGGTTGTATTTCGGGACATTTAACCCAATCCATATCGGGCATTTGATCATTGCCAACCATATGGCCGAATTTTCAGACCTTGAGCAGGTTTGGATGGTTGTCACGCCGCACAATCCGCTCAAGACCAAAAACACGCTGCTCGACGATTACAAGCGGCTCGAAATGGTTTTTCAGGCCACCGAAAATTATCCGAAAATCAAACCGAGCGACATCGAATTCCGTCTGCCGCAACCCAATTATACGATCAACACTTTGGCACACCTGCACGAAAAATACCCGCAGCATGACTTCTCGTTGATCATGGGCGAAGACAATCTGAAATCACTGCATAAGTGGAAAAACTACGACGTCATCCTCGAGCAGCACGACATTTACGTTTACCCGCGAATTTCCAGCGAGGCGATTCAGCCCGAATTTGAGATTCATCCAAGAATCCATCGCATTGACGCGCCGGTCGTTGAAATTTCATCGACGTTCATCCGTGATTCGATCAAGGCCGGAAAAAATGTGCGCGCGCTGCTTCCTGAAGCCGTTTGGCAATATGTGGATCATAATAACTTGTATAAGAAGTAGTTTTTTGGCTTTAAGCTGTAAGGTTTTGCTTCGCACCGCATGATTGGCCGGAGAACCATAGATTTAGTTCAAAAGTTCCGGAAGATTTTTTCGACAAACAAATCTCAAAACTTAACGACACGCAAGCTTGTAACCCATAGCTTAAAACTTACGCCCAACGAACAACTATAAGCTTATGTTAACGTCCTGCAAACAGCCTTTTTAGAGTCGTAAATTTGTATCATAATCCAATCCACGCTTCGGAAGTTCTTTTATACCTAATCTTAAATCCTGACAATCAAGCGTAAAGCTTACAGCTAATTAACTATGAACAATTTTGAATTTTATAACCCGACAAACCTGATCTTCGGTAAAAATCAAATCGAGAAACTTTCTGTTTTGGTTCCCGCGAACACCAAAATAATGCTGTGTTATGGCGGCGGAAGCATCTTCAAAAACGGCGTCTACAAGTCTGTGAAAAAAGCGCTGAAAGGTTTTGAAGTAGTTGAGTTTGGCGGCATTGAGCCTAATCCGCGTTTTGAAACATTGATGAAAGCGGCGGAGATTATCCGCGATGAAAACATCGGATTTCTTTTGGCCGTTGGCGGCGGTTCAGTGATCGATGGCGTAAAATTCCTTTCGGCAGCCGTGAATTTTGAAGGCAATCCGATCGATATTTTGCAGAAACGTCTTTTGATCAAAGACCCAAATGCGGTCATCCCGTTCGGAACGGTTCTGACATTGCCTGCAACCGGAAGCGAAATGAATTCGGGCGCCGTCATTACAATCGAAGCCACACAGGAAAAACTCTCTTTTGGCGGCAGCGCTTTGTTTCCGAAATTTTCGATTTGCGATCCGACGGTCATCAAATCACTTCCGAAACGACAAATCCAAAACGGCGTAGTTGACGCTTATACGCATGTTCTGGAACAATATCTTACTTATAAGCACGACGCTTTCCTGCAGGATCGAATTGCCGAAGCGATTCTGCAGACATTGATTGAAATCGGGCCGCGCGTTGCCGATGACCCTGAAGATTATGCGCTTGCGTCGAACTTTATGTGGTGTTGCACGATGGCTTTGAACGGACTTCTGAACAAAGGCGTGCCTACCGATTGGGCGACGCATATGATC
>JAEWLD010000117.1 GCA_023393485.1 Bacteroidota bacterium | reverse complement strand
TTCATCATCATCGTTTCGATCGCGATTCCGCTGATTGTCGCGGCATTGTTCTCGGTCAGGCTCAAGAATTTCGGCATTGAGGTCGAACCGCTTTCGTTCCTGCCGCCGATTTACGCCACGATCAACGGTATTACCGCGATTATTTTGGTTCGCGGCGTAATGGCTATCAGACGCGGCAATCGTGAACTTCACAGAAAACTGATGACATCGGCCATTGTCTGTTCGGTACTTTTCCTGATTATGTATATGGCCTATCACATGACCGCCGAATCAACCGTCTTTGCCGACACGAACCACGATGGCATTCGCAGTGAAGCTGAAAAAAACGCGGTTGGCCTGCCGTTGGTCTTTACTTATACGATTATTTTGATTTCGCATATTTTTTTGTCAATCGGGATTATTCCGCTGGTTCTCGTCACGTATGTGCGCGCATTGGCCGAACGCTTTGACAGGCACAAAAAAATCGCGAAGATCGCTTTTCCGCTTTGGTTGTATGTCGCCGTTACAGGCGTTATTGTTTATTTGATGATATCGCCGTATTATGCGAATTAAAGACAAAAAAGAAAAAAAGCAAGAACAAAGACTTGCTCCCATTGGCCCGAAGCCTTTTTGGAAAAATGGTCATGTCCGCAAGTTCCTGACCCTTTGTCTTTCTTGCTTCTTCTTTCTTCTTTCCTTCTCCACAAACGCCCAGTGCGCGATGTGCCGTGCCGCACTCGAAGGCGAAGGCAACGCATCAAAGGCCGAAGCGGTCAATGATGGCATCGTATACCTGATGGCGATTCCGTACGTCTTGGTTGCGGTCATTGGCTATTACATTTACCGCACGCAAATAGGCAAAAAGAAAAGCTGATTATTTGAGTCCGTCGACAGTGACCTTGACATCGCCGTCGACCTTGACAAAAGCGACGATTGCCTTGTTGGTCAGCTGGATTTTCTGGAATTGGATTTCCTGCATCGTTCCGTTGACGAAAACGCCTGACATCGGCGAGTAGTTCTTCATGTATGTAAGAATATTCTGCTTGCCTTCTTCAAGATTCGGTTTGATCGAATAACGGCAGCTTTCCTGCATTTTTCTCAAAATTACGCCCTGTGCGAGCCAGTTTGCCGTGCGCAAAACCGTGCTTTTGGTTTCAAGCGCGTAATCAAGCCGGTCAAAATAAATTTCCTTCGTATCGGCGTTATACTGAGGAAATCCGGCGAGGTAGATCGTGCCATTTACGCTGCCGAGCAAATCGAGAGCAATCACCATTTTCCCGTTTTTATGCCAGATGTTGACGTTTTGTACGGTCACTTTGCGCTTGCCCGACGAAAATTCCTGGCCCGCAAAATTCTTGGTCATGATTTTAGAAGCATCGGCGTATGTTGAAACCGCCACGATGTTCGCCGTCACATGGTCTGGCATTGAAGACACTGGTTTGAGCACAATTTTGTCGCGGTCAAATTTTGCTGCCGGTTTCTGGCCAATCAGCGTTTCCATGTTGCATTTCATGCCCATTTGCATTGAAATCGCGTCCCTGGTGAGTTTTGCGTTGGTCGTATACAATTCAATCGGGACGATGCGCAGCCAGCTTTGATAGGCTTCGCTCATTTCAAACGGCGTTGCGATTTTTTCGAGTGCGTCAAGCACGTTCGGCTTGAAATCCATCGATTTTGCAATGGATTGGTCAATGCTGTTTTCGATTTTGGACTTGAACAGTTTGACTGTCGGGTTGATCAAATAAGTAATGGCCACTTGCTTGCCGAAAACCGTTGTCGTCGGGCTTTCTTTCCAATCGAGCGACTGCAATGTAGTAGTCGTATTGAGTTTCCAATTGGCGAGGTTTACGGCGCTGAGTAACGTTACGGTGCCATTGAGATTGAACTCGCGCGTAGAATACATGTCCAGCCCGAGCTTGTCTGTCCCGATCCTGTAACGAATGAACGCTTTAAGGGGCAAAATGGTCTTGATTTTTCCGTTGTCATTGCTGATGGCAATCGGCGCCTGTTTCCAGATTTTCATCTCGATGTCGTCGTCGTCGATTTTGTTGTCTTCGTAAATCAGGCCGGTCATGTATTTATTTGTCTGGTTTTCGATGTCCTTGAGTTTGATCGTTACCGGCAGGTTGATGTATGATACTGCGGTTTCATAGGCAATCGGCGCGGCGTTGTCGGGTTCGGGTTTGAGTGCATCGATTTTTTGCGTCGACGAACAGCCTGACAACAGAACCGCAAAAAAGCCAATCGAAAAGTTATAGAATTTTGCCATGGTCAAATTTATAAAATGGCAGGGGTTTTCCGCAATAAAAATATTTGGGAATTTTGTAGTTTGAACTCATGGGGAAAGGGCGAATGCATCCCTACAAAAAAGCGCGATGCCAAAATTGTGGACTTCCCGCGTAAGATGTTAAATTATCACGAAAATTTTTGGCTGCCGCGCCGATTGTAGAATCAACATCAAACCGTTTTGCGGTAATATTTTTTCGAATTTTGCTCTTGTCCGTACTATCGCGATGATTGAAAAGATTGGCGACACCACAAAATCTTACAAAATATCGCTACATTTGTCTGGCTTTTGACCTCAATACATGAAAAAGAACTTCCGGTTTTTAGCGCTCGCGCTTTTCTTCGGCCTGTCAATATATGCACAGGAAGCGAAGAAATGGACGCTGATGGAATGTGTCCAGTATGCGCTCAAGAACAATATCACAATAAAAAACACAGACCTCGACGCCAACCTGGCCGCCATCGACAAAAAAGATGCTTTTGGCAATTTCCTGCCGTCTGTCAATGCCAGTGCGTCACATTCCTGGAACATCGGTTTGAACCAGAATATCACGACAGGTTTGCTTGAAAACCAGACCACGCAGTTTACATCGGCCGGCGTTCAGGTCGGATTCGATATTTACAAAGGACTGCAGAACCAGAACCGCATGCGACGTGCATATCTTTCAGTTTTGGCTGCCCAATACCAATTGTCAAAAGTCCGCGACGACATTTCGCTCAATGTCGCCAATGCGTTTCTGCAAATCCTTTTCAACAAGGAAAACCTCAAAGTGCAGCGTGAGCAATTGGCAATCAACCAAAAACAGCAGGAGAGAATCCAGGAATTTGTCAATGCAGGTTCAGTGCCGCGCGGCGATCTGCTCGATATGAAAGCGACAGTAGCCACGAGCAAGCAAGCGGTAATCGTCGCCGAGAACGCGCTGTTGATTTCAAAGCTCAGTCTCGCACAAATGCTCCAGCTCGATGATTTTGAAACTTTCGACGTTGAAGACCGCGATTATCAAATCATGGAAAGCGCCACGATGAACGAAACCGCGCGTTCAATTTACGACAAGGCCAAAGAAACCCGCGTTGAACTGAAGCTCGCCCGTACCAATCTCGAAATCGCCGAGCGCGACATCAAAATCGCACGGGGAAATTATATGCCGAATCTTCAAGGGTTTTACAGCTTTACGACGCGCGCCGCATACGCCGATCAGGTCGTCGGTGTGATTCCCGACCCAAATACGCCGTTTTCAGTAATTGGCCAGGTTGAAGGCACGGGCCAAAACGTTTTAGGTCCGAATTTGCTGCCGGTTGTAGGCAGGCCCGATCCGGTTTTTGATCAGTTCAGCGACAATAAAGGGCATTCGTTCGGACTGCAGCTCAACATTCCGATCTTAAACGGATTCTCAGCCCGCAACGGCGTTGAACGCGCCAAAGTGGCCAAAGAGCGCTCGAAGATTGCACTCTCACAAGCCGAACTCGATCTCGAGCGCAACGTTTATCAGGCTTTTACCGATGCGAAAGGCGCGCTCAATGCGTACGAATCGGCACTGGTTGCGCTCGAAGCGCGTCAGGAAGCGTTCAATTACGCTCGCGAAAAACTGGCCGTCGGTATGATGAACGCATTTGAGTTCAACCAGGCGCAGACACTATTTGTCAACGCGCAATCTGAACTTTTGCGCAGCAAATACGATTATATTTTCAGGGTCAAAGTGGTCGAGTTTTACTTCGGCATCCCGATAACCATAAATTAAAAACCATGTCAAAGAAAACGTTATACTATCTCATTGGCGGGCTTGTCCTGATCATTGTCCTGCTCGTTGTTCTGTCTAAAGCCGGTGTCATGGGCGGCAAAGACGAGGGCAAGGAAGTCGAGATTGCCAAAGCAGACGAGATCACGATTATTGAAACCGTATCCGCAACGGGCAAGGTCCAGCCCGAAGTTGAAGTCAAAATCTCATCTGAGGTTTCGGGCGAAATCATTGCCTTGCCGGTCAAAGAAGGCCAATCTGTCAAAAAAGGCGATCTGCTGGTCAAAATCAATCCCGATTTATATACTTCAGGACTGAACAGAACCATTGCCGGACTTTCGCAAACCAAGTCAGGATTGAGCCAGGCCGATGCGCAGTTCAAAGAAGCCAAAGCGAGTTACGAGCGCAGCAAAGGTTTGTTTGAAAAAGGAATCATCTCGAAATCTGAATGGGACAAGGCAATTTCTGCTTACGAAGTTGCGCAGGCCAACAAACAAGCGGCTTATTACAACGTGCAAAGCGCATCGGCAACTGTCAGGGAAGCGCAGGACAATTTGGGCCGTACCACGATTTATTCACCGGCAGACGGCACTATTTCCGTACTCAGCGTTGAACTCGGCGAGCGCGTTTTGGGCACGCAGCAAATGACGGGAACCGAAATTCTCCGCGTCGCCAACCTTGACAATATGGAGGTCGAAGTCGATGTCAATGAAAATGATATCGTCAAGATCAGTGTCGGCGATTCGGCGAAAGTTGAAGTCGATGCTTATCTGAAAAAGGAATTTAAAGGCATTGTTACGAGCATTGCCAATTCGGCCGCAACTGCCACGACTGCAGATCAGGTTACAAACTTTAAGGTCAAGGTTCGCATCTTAAAGGAATCGTATCAGGATTTGGTTGAAGGTAAACCGGCAGGTTACTCGCCATTTAGACCTGGTATGACGGCTACAGTCGATATCATCACCAAGCGTAAAGAAAAGGTGATCGGCGTTCCAATAAGCGCCGTCGTTGTAAAATCTGATAC
>JAEWLD010000099.1 GCA_023393485.1 Bacteroidota bacterium | reverse complement strand
ATGATCAATAACGTTCTCCAACAATACCGAAAAGTCAGCTTTTTGGAATTGACGACCGAAAATATCAGTGATGAGCCTGAAGTTGAGATCGACCAAACGGTATCGCTTGACTTCCTGATGAAAATCATCCAGGAATTGCCCGATCGCTACCGGCTCGTATTTAACCTTTATGTAATTGACGGCTATTCGCATAACGACATCGCGGAAATGCTTGAAATTTCAACCGGAACCTCAAAATCAAACCTGTCACGCGCCAGGATGATTTTAAAAGAAAAAATAGAAAGCCATACGGCACAAAATAATTTACCATCGGCAAGATGAGCGAGAAAAAGAAAATAGACCGCCTTTTTCAGGAGAACTTCAGGGATTTCGAAGTCACTCCCGATGAGAAAGTGTGGGAAAACATCGAGGCCGCGCTCAATAAAAAGAAAAAGCGCCGCGTGATTCCGCTGTGGTGGAAACTTGCCGGTGTGGCCGCTTTGCTGCTGCTTGGATTGTTGATTTTCAACCGCTTTTCGAACTCGGGCGATACCACTGAAAACGATGTCGTCAATACAGAAAACAACCAAAACGGAAATCACAACAATACCGGAAATCAAAATCCGGACAACGGAAACAAAAATGGCGAGCCACAAAATCAGGACTCGGACGTTTTGGCTCCGAATGGCGGAACTCCTCAGGGAATCGCCCCGCAAAACAACAAATTGTCGCCGAACGCAGCAAATGCTGTTGTAGAGTCGCCGGCTGGTAGCGGAAACCCAAACAAGTCGTTACATGAAAGAGAATTAAATACCAACCCGAACCCACGGCACTCAGACCGTCGCGGGATCAAAAACGCTCTTACCAATTCTGCAGGCGACGCTTTTGCCACGGCGCCTGACAGAAAAGCGTCGGGGCAATCAGGAAATGCCAATCCTGAAAAATCATTGCAGCTTGCACCTAACCAAGGCATCGCTGACAATAAAAACAAAACGTCAAACCAAGGTTCTTTGCCGGCCAATGGTTTGAACACTACACGCCAAAACAGCCAAAAAACAAATGACAAACTGGAAGTACAAACACCACAAAACATTGGCATTGCCCAAAGCAATGCTGAAGTAAAGCAAGATTCAACCGGTGTTGCTACGGTTGAACCGAACGCGTTGGAAGAATTGTTGAATGAAAAAGAAACAAGTGTTACCTCCAGAGAACAAAAAATAAATAGGTGGCAAATCACCTCAAATGTTGCCCCTATTTATTTTAGTTCTGTGTCACAAGGCTCGCCGCTCGATTCGCGTTTCGAAGGCAACAAAAAGAGTTACACACCAAGCCTTTCCTATGGCGTTGGCGCCAAATATGCGCTAAGCAAAAAGTTTACGATCAAGTCAGGCATCAACGCCGTCAATCTTGAATACAATACTACCGATGTCGTGTTTTTCCAGACCGAGAATGCACGGATGATCGAGAACGTCAAGCCGAATCTCGCCGGCTCATTTGTCCAGGTTGACAACGAGCCTGAAAACAATGCAGTCGCCACGCTTGGCCGCACGCGCAACCAATACAAAGGCGAACTCAACCAGAAAATCGGGTATGTTGAAGTTCCGGTTGAAATGGCTTACCAACTCATCGATAAGAAATTCGGCATTTCGGTCGTTGGCGGTTTTAGTACGTTGTTTCTCAACAGAAATGAGATTTCACTGCTCTCGCCCGGCATGAACATGAATATTGGCGAGGCAGACAACCTCAACAGCGTCCACTTTAGTACGAACGTCGGGATGGGATTCAAATACAGTTTCTTAAAGTCGTTCGAAGCCAACCTTGAGCCGATGTTCAAATACCAACTCAATACATTCAGCAATGACTCGGGTAACTTTAAGCCGTTCCTCTTCGGCATCTACACCGGAGTCAGCTTTAAATTTTAATGTTTGGTTATTTTGTTTTATAGTTAAGTTAGCGTTGTCCCTACAACAACGGAAAAAGCGCCGGATTCTACCCCCGGCGCTTTTTTATTCGTATGCAAGCAATTGTTTGTAAATGATTTCGCGCGCCTTTTCCCGAAAATCCTTGATTTCCTTTTTGCCGGCGCCATGATTTTTGGTTTCGATAAAAGAATGGATTTTGACGCGCATCACGCCCGGACTTCCGCTTAAAAAAGTATACGACAACCGTTTTTTGTTGTCGGCGAAAGTCACCGGCACAATCGGAATTTGGTGTTCAAGCGCCATTCGGAAGGCGCCATCTTTAAATTCGTCGAGCATTACTGATTCATCTGGCACGCCGCCTTCAGGAAATATACAAATACTGATTCCCTGACTCAGCCTTTTTTGTGCGCGCTCAAAAACTTCCATACGGCTTTTCGGGCTGCTGCGGTCAACCATGATATTGGTCCGTTTGTAAAAGAATCCGAACAACGGAATTTTGACGAGTTCCTTTTTCCCGACAAAAACAAATGGGTTTCGAATCACGGCAAGCATCAGCATGATATCGGTCATCGATGTATGGTTCGCGATGAAGACGTAGCTTCTGTGCTGATCTGGCTCTTGCTCGGTTTCGACCTTGTAATAAAAACCCATTCCGTAAAGAATACATTTGGCCCAGATCCGCGCCATCACAAAAAAATACGGATACCATTTTTCATTCAGAATTGAAATCAGAAGAAACGGGAACATGACGATTATCGGAACGGCGATCAGGATGTAAAACCAGATGCGCCAAAGTACCCAAAAGATAACCTTCAAAATTCTCATGCTTCCAAATGTACGGATTGTTTGACAAATAACTTTACCTTTGCAACACAAGAAATCACGCCGTTTTAAACCAAAAATTGACTACGCGACGCTTTTCAATTTAAAATTCAAAATTTAAAATTTAAAATTTCCATGGCCAGAATTTTAACCGGCATCCAAAGTACCGGCACGCCGCACCTCGGGAATCTTCTCGGGGCAATCATCCCTGCGATCGAACTGTCAAAAAGCGCAAAAAACGAAACCTTTTTGTTCATCGCCGATCTTCATTCGGTGACGCAAATCAAAAACGGCGACGAATTGCGCAACAACACCGCGAGTGTGGCTGCGGTTTGGCTTGCATTCGGGCTCGATGTGAACCGCGTGGTTTTTTACCGCCAGTCTGATGTTCCGCAAACGGCTGAACTGTCTTGGTATCTGAGTTGTTTTTTCCCGTTCCAGCGATTGACCCTGGCGCATTCGTTCAAGGATAAAGCCGACCGGCTCGATGATGTCAACGCAGGATTGTTCAATTATCCGATGCTGATGGCAGCCGATATCTTATTGTACGACATCAATTTTGTTCCGGTCGGCAAAGACCAGTTGCAGCACATAGAAATCGCGCGCGACGTGGCTTCGCGTTTCAACCATCAAATGGGCGAAGTGTTTGTGATTCCCGAGCCATCGGTACAGACAGAAACGATGTATGTCCCGGGAACCGACGGCCAGAAAATGAGCAAATCGCGCGGCAACATCATCAATATTTTTCTCGACGACAAAGCGCTCCGCAAACAAATCATGTCAATCGAGACTGATTCAACGCCGCTCGAAGAACCGAAAAACCCCGATACTTGCAGGATTTTCGCCATTTACAAATTGCTCGCCGACGACGAACAACAGCGCGAAATGCGAATCAAATACGCAAATGAAAGCCGGGATTTCGGTTACGGCCACGCCAAACAGGCTTTGTTTGAACTGATTGTCGGGCGTTTCAAAACCGAGCGCGAAAAGTACAATTACTATATTGCAAATCCGGAAGAAATGGAAGCGCTGTTGAAAGTCGGGGCCGAAAAAGCTTCAATGATTGCCGACGGCGTTTTGGCGCGCGTTCGCGAAAAACTCGGGTTCAAGCCTTAAAAACCGTATTCGCCGGGTTTGGCCAGCGAATCGTTGAGGCTTTTCAGACCTTTGGAGTTGAGCTTGATTTGGCCGCCGTTCCTGGTAATGTCCACATCACTAGAAAACCTGAATTTCTTGTAGAGAATTTCGCGGCAATATGGTGCGGTTTTCCTGAAACGGCATTCGTGCATCGACGACTTGCCTTGCGTTTCGGCCTTGCCCGAAGTAAATGTCGAAAGTTCATTGCCGAAATAAAATGCGTAATCATTCCCGATGCCGCCTGATTTCGGAATCTTCACTGTCAACTCATCGCCTGACTTGATAAAGTAAGCATACGATGGCGCGCGGTACAGATTGCCGCCGGCAAATTCGAACAGTATGGCATCGAACGGCGTATTGTTGGCAACTTTGACATCAATGATATGCCTTTTGTCAATGTCAAACTTTTTTTGGCTGAAAATACTTTGGAACGGATTATCTCCGGTTTCGATCGTCATTACCGGCTTGAGATGATTAACCGAATCGCGGTCGAACATCGTCAGGTAATCAAAAAATTCTTCAACCTTGACGTCGTTTGAACGCTCTTCGTACGTATAGATCGGTCCGACATCGCCAGAACCGTAACCGCTGCTGTCCGTTTCATAACTGTCATTACCCGAACATCGGCCCATAACAATCACGAGCTTCACAAGCAAGACAATGACGACGAAAACAACGCGGCCCGAAACGCCGGACTTAGATTCAGACGGGCTAAAACGCGAACCGTAAGACGACGCCACGTTCCTGTTGCCCGATGTCACGCGGTTCAATTCCTCATCAAATGCCTTGTACGACGGCAGGCAAACCATCACATCGGCCGCAAATTGCCGCTCGCGTTTGGTGTTATACATATCTGAAGTGCGGTTGATCACAATCCGGATTTTATCATCCATTTCAATCGAGCTGAAATGCGACAGGACTTCGTAAAAGCTCATCAGTCGCATGTAGCCGATGCCGGTGATGTCAATCACACTTTCGCGCGGCATGCGGCCAATCGCAAATTCGAGCCTACCAGCCATTCTGTGCTCAAGCCGGTGCAGCGATTCCTCGGGAAGATAATCGGCCTGGGTGAGAACTTCGCGAATGCTTCCGAATTTATCTGCAGCAAGTGCTTTGTCAATCCTGAGCTCAAAATCATCGGCTAAAAAACGTGCGATGAAATAGCGGACGCTATCATGGTTTTCGTCGGGCAAAACCTCAGGAAAAAGCTTGCGCGGCATGTCCTTCCCGGTAAAAAAGTTGTAAAGATGTCGGTTGCTGAGTACAAATATGAACGGCCCGGCATAATCGCGCAATGCCAAAATAAGATTGGCGGCGGTGTTGGCGTCAATTTCGGGATTGAGTTTCCGCTCTACATTGAGCTGTTTTTCAACGCGGATGACATCGCCGGCGGTATGGCGTAAAATCGCACCGCGGTCCAATCCAAGCTTGCCAAACAGTTCAACGATATTCATCTCTTTTTCAATAGCAACGCGACAAAAATAGGCTTTTTGCATAACCATCGAATCATTTCCGGAAAAAAACAAATAGTCGTATCTTGCCCGGCCAGCACAATGCTTATGAAAGAAATCATCAACCAATTGTTTGAAATCGAAAAAAAAATTTCTGATAACCAGATCGATATTTTGGACCGCAACCTCCAGCGCATTTTCCACCAATTGGAAGAAATGGGCTATCAGGTCGTCAACCCGATCGGCAAACGTTATGACGACCGCGATGCCTCGGTGGAAGCCAACATTCTGAACCCAAATGCCCAAATCATCACGCGAGTGCTCAAGCCAGTTATTTACACGACCGACAACGGAAATTACACGCTGCTGCAAAAAGGTGTGGTCATCGTAGAATAGGCATTGATTAAATTAAAAAGAATTAAACGTGAGTAACAATATCAATTTCGGCATCGATCTCGGAACGACCAATTCGGGCCTTGCGGTTTATGACGGTGGCAAAGTCACCATTTTTAAAAATCCTGTCGGTTTTCGCGATACGATTCCTTCTGTGGTGTCGTTTCGCAAAGGCCGCATCCAGATTGGCGAAAAAGCCCGGGAATACGTTGCTGCAAATACCGGCAATGTATTTTCGTCGTTCAAACGCAAAATGGGTTCGGATGAATCTTATGTGGTCGGTGACATTGACAAAACAGTAACTCCGGTTGAGCTTTCTTCGATGGTTTTGAACGAACTTTTGTCTTTTGCGCAAGGCCATGATGTGCAGTCTTGCGTAATCACGATTCCGGCGTCGTTTGATACGATTCAAAGCAACGCCACCAAAAAAGCCGGTTATCTCGCCGGACTGAAAGAAGTTGTGCTCCTTCAGGAACCGATCGCGGCCTGTCTTGCCTATTCGAATGCGCACGGCCAGCCAATTACCGAAGACAAAAAATGGCTTGTCTATGACTTTGGCGGCGGAACATTTGACGCCGCGCTGGTCAGCGTCAACGAGCGCGAACTCAATGTAATCAGTCATAAAGGCAACAATTTTCTCGGAGGTGTTGATCTTGACAATCTCGTAGTAGAAAAAATATTGTGCCCGAAAATTGAAAGCAGGACTGGGCTTTCCGGGCTTTGGAACAAAATGGTCTCGGGCGATGACAAGGCTTTTAAAAAACTCTATTTTGAGTTGCTGTTCAAGGCCGAGGAAGCCAAAAAAGAACTTTCGCTCAAAGAATCGGTCACGATTGAAATCGATACCGACGAGTCTGAAATTTCAACCGAAATTGACGTAACAAAATTTGAATTCGAGCAAATACTCGCACCGAAATTCGAAGAAACCTATCTGCTTGTCGAAAAGCTGATCCATGAGAATAGCTTGCGGTTTTCAGACATCGAACGGATCATCCTGGTTGGTGGAACGACTTACATTCCGTACATCAGGGAAGAATTGCAACGTCGTTCAGGCGTTAAAGTCGACTCGGGCATTGACCCTACAACTGCCGTTTTGGTCGGTGCTGCGTACTATGCGGGTGCAAAAATTTCGTCAATCGAACCAAAAAAAGACGACAACCTGCAGCCGGCAAAAAACGACATCAGGCTCAACCTGATTTACGAACCGCATTCAAAAGACGCCGAAGAACTCGTGGCCGGGATTATTGAAAACCCATTCAACGGTTATTATCGACTGGTGCGCGGCGATGGCGGATTTGACACAGGCGTTCTGAAAATGAACCAGCGGTTTTCTGAATTTTTACCGCTTTTACCAAAGACCACGAACGTTTTCACGCTCTATTTATACGACGAAAATCAGCGCCAGGTTTACACCGATACGCTCAAAATCACCAACGGCCTGTATAACATTTCAGGTCAGCCGCTACCAAATGACATTTGCATCGAACTTGATGAATCTTCGGGCAAAACCATGCTTGAACGAATATTCCGCAAGAACGATATTTTGCCGCTAAAGAAAACCATTTACAAAACTTGCTCAAAAAACATCCTGAAAGATTCAGATGACAAACTCGTGATCAATATCGTTGAAGGCAACGCCGGCGGCATGGTTGGCAGCAATCTAAGCATTGGTTATATTGAAATCAGCGGGCGCGATTTCGACCAGGATTTGCTCAAGGGAATGGACATCGAGCTCAATTTCAAGATTTCGGAATCGCGTGATTTGAGCATCAATGTCTATATCAGTTCGCTCGATCTCGAAATAAATGAAGTATTCAATCCGCACGAACGCACGGTATCAATCCAGAAACTTCGCGATGAAATCAAGGAAGTCATCGACGAAATCAACGAAGAAATCCATCATGAAGAAAGCAATGAAAATTTTGAATACCTCTCGAAACTCAAACGATGCCTTGACCATCTCAGTGCGCTGTACGATGAAACCGAAGTGATTGCCGACGATCATTCAACCGACAAAAAATACCAGATCGACGAAATGAAACGTATCGCAATCCAGGAATACGATGATTTGGTGCGCCACAGACATGTGCTCGAGGAGTTGCAGGAATATCGCGGCACGCGGCAAATGCTCGAAACCTATCTCGACAAAGCAAGCCCGAAACAACGCGACCAACTCGAGAAGATCGTCCGCAATGAAAAGGAAATCATCGAATCGGGCAACAAATACCTGATCCGCAAAAAAAACAAAGAACTGGAAGATTTGCTCAATGACATTTACCGCAACCGCGAGGAACGTTACATCGATATTTTTTATGAGCTTATGTTTTACGACCCGAGTGAATTTCGCGAGCCGGCGCGGTTCAAAAAACTCGTCGAAAACGGCCGGCACGCGATTGACAAGCAAAATCACCTCGAACTGCGGGCAGTCTGCAACCAGATTTGGACGATGCTGATCAACAAGCCTAAAAGTTCAGACGACTTCAGTTCTTTTGACGGCAATCTCGGCCTTAAATAACCTCGAAACGTTTTCCCGGAAGCGGACGTATCGCGCCTTTGAGCTCCATCGTCAGCAGCATCGGCGCAAGCGAAGAAACGGTCACGTTACACGCCAAGGCAATTGAATCGAGCTCAGATTTTCCTTCTGTTTTGAGCCAATCGAAAACGCGTTGTTCGCGTTCATCAAGCAAAATCATGGCTTGTTGCACAGGTTTCGGCTTTGGTTTGATATCCCAGTTGAGATGATAAACCAAATCGGCCGCGTCGGTGAGCATGATCGCTTTTTGCGATTTGATCAGGTTGTTGCAACCGCGGCTCAATGTGTCGACAGACCGGCCCGGAACGGCAAACACTTCGCGATTGTAATCACTGGCGATGTTGGCCGTCACGAGCGAGCCGCCTTTTTCAGCCGATTCAATTACAACTGTCGCTTCTGAAAGCCCGGCGACGATTCGGTTGCGTTTGAGGAAATTTTCGCGCATCGGTTCAGTTTTACTCCAGAATTCGGTCAGAAAACCGCCATTGGCTAAAGTCTGACTGACAAACTTTTTGTGCGTTCTCGGATAAATTTCATCGAACCCATGCGCCAAAACGCCAATCGTTTGCAAGCCGTTTTCTGTCGCGGCCTGATGCGCGGCGATATCAATCCCAAATGCAAAACCGCTGACGACGATTGGGTTGAGCGGCGCAAGATCGGCGACGAGCTGATGGCACATGTCAATTCCGTAGCGCGTGGCCCGACGCGTTCCGACAATGCTGATGATTTTCCGGTTCCAGTCAAAATTGCCGTTGGCAAAAAGCAATACCGGACCGTCAAAACAGTGTTTCAACCGAAACGGATAATCGTCGTCTTCGTAAAAAAGTGTTTGGATGTTGTGGCTTTCGATGAATTTCAGCTCGCGTTCGGCTTGTTCGAAAACCGCTTGATTGCCTATATTTCTCAGCCTGAATGAACCGACTCCATCGATTTTTGAAAGAATGGGCCGCGCGGTCCTAAAAACCGATTCGGCGCTGCCGCAGTGGAAAAGCAGCTTTTTGATTGTGGCATCACCAATGCCTTCAACCTTTTGCAAGGCTAGCAAATAAAACAAATCTGTATGGCGCATAACTAATATTGAGCTTCTAAAATAAGAAATTTCGCCCTTGTTAATAAAATTTGTTGATAAAATTTTGCTGTCGAAAGTCAATCGTTAATTTTGTTTCTATGAAGATTGAACAATACATTTCGCAGCTTTTGTATCGGTACCAGTGTGTTACTGTTCCGGGATTCGGCGCATTTTTGACAGAAACCCAGCCGGCACACATCCACGAGAGCTCGAATGCCTTTTATCCGCCCAAAAAAGTCATTTCATTTAACTCATACATCCGTCATAACGACGGGCTTTTGGCAAACCATATCGCGACAGCGGAACGCAGGCCTTATGACAGCGCGCTCGAAGCCATCCAAAGCGAAGTCGGGATTTGGAAAGAAATCCTTGACATCAATGGAAAGTTTACGCTAAAGAACATCGGCGAACTGTCTTTGAATACAGAAAAGAATGTCGTGTTTTCACCGTACGAACAACTGAATTACCTGACCGATGCCTTTGGTTTGAACTCGTTCGTTTCACCGGTAATCAAGCGTGAGCATTACAAACAGGAAGTCGAAGCGATTGAAGAGAAAGCGCCGATTGCCTTTACGCCCGAAACCCGCAAACGCGGCGGTTATTTGAAATATGCTGCCATTTTTGTCATCGCCCTTGCAGTGGCCGGCGGCGTGACTTTCAAGGTTCATCAAGATCGCGTCGCGGCAGAAACCCTCGCCGTACAAGACGAAGTCCAGAAAGAAATCCAAACCAAGCTGCAGGAAGCGACCTTCTTTATTGAAAGCCCGATGCCTGCGGTCTCGCTTTCAGTTTCCGATGCCGAAGAAAAAACCGGCTTGCCGTACCACATTGTGTCGGGAGCATTCAAGCGCGAACTCAATGCCAAGAAAGCGACCGACGATTTGATCGTCAAAGGTTACAATGCGCGCAAGCTCGAGAAAAACCGTCACGGGCTTTATCCGGTTGTTTATGGCAGTTATGCTACATATCGCGAAGCCAAGGCCGCAATGGTCCAAATCCAGCGCAGTGAGAATCCGAATGCGTGGCTTCTTATCGAAAAGAAGTAAAATCCCAAATATCTTATGCCGCGTTTCCTGAAAATCCTTATGGAAACGCGGTATCTTTTTGCAAAGCGTTTACCTTTGCAATAAGCCTAAACCATTAATTATGCAACCTAAATTTCCGTCCGAATCATTGACCGTTTTGACCGATTTGGTCTTGCCGAGTGAAACCAATCCGCTAAACAATCTTTTTGGCGGCGAATTGCTGGCGCGAATGGACCGCGCGGCAAGCATCGCGGCACGCAGGCACTCCAGAAGGATTACGGTCACGGCATCGGTGAATCATGTTGCGTTCAACCGATCGATTCCGCTCGGAAGCGTGGTTACGATTGAAGCCAAGGTGTCGCGAAGCTTTAAAAGTTCAATGGAGATTTTTCTCGATGTCTGGATTGAAGACCGCGAGTCGGGCATCAGGACAAAGGCGAACGAGGCCATTTACACTTTCGTGGCCGTTGACGACACCGGACGTCCGGTTGAAGTGCCTGCCATCGAACCACAAACCGACCTTGAAAAAGAACGTTTTGCCGCTGCCCTGCGAAGGAAACAACTAAGTCTTGTGCTTGCTGGCAAAATGAAGCCTTCTGAGGCGACAGAATTGAAAGCGTTGTTTATATAACGATTCACGAAAAAATAAAGCCGCGAACTCGCGAATTGAAAACATTTTAACAATCCGTGAATTCGCGGCTAACTTTTTACATATTGTAAATCCAATCCTGGGGATTATTGTAAACTGTATTCTGCAAAATCAGGAATTTCAGTACAGTCTTTCCAGTGTCGCCGCTCGTGCGTACTTTTCCGATTGTCTGTTTCATCGAAACTTTGTCGCCTTTACTGACGCTGACGCTGCTCAGGTTTTGGTAAATCGTGAAGTAATCACCGTGCTGTATCATGACGGCTTTGTTAAGTGGCGAAATCACGATGACACGGCTGACTTCGCCGCCAAAAACCGCGCGTGCGTTGGCGCCTGATTCGGTTGTGATCTCAACGCCGCTGTTGTGGATTTCAAGGGTTTTATACACCGGATGCGCCTGGTTGCCATAACCCAACGTGACAACGCCTTTCTCAACCGGCCACGGCAATTTTCCTTTGTTGGCGCGGAAGTTATCTGCGATGATTTTGCTTTCTGGCGTCAGTACAATTTTGGTGTCCGATGTTGCCTTTGGCGCAGTGCCCGACTTTTTCTTGGCAGCCGCAACGGCGGTCTTTTTGTTGGCCGCGGCAATGGCTTCGCGAATCAATTTGTCAATCTGGCGGTCAATGGCTTTGCTTTCCTGTTGCTTTTTCTTGATGTCGGCGGTAATCTGTTTTTTGTCTTTTTTGATTTCCTGAACGATTTTTTCCTGCTCTTGCTTTTCGCGTTCGAGTGCTTGCTTTTCCTTTTGGTTCTCTGCCAGAAGTTTGTCCTTTTCGGCCTTTTGTACACTTAGTTTTTGATTGTAAACACCCAGCTCGAGACTTTTTTGGCGGATTTCTTCGCCTTGCGCGCGACGGTAGCTCGCATATTGTTTCATGTATTGTGCACGTTTGTAGGCTTGCAGGAAGCTTTCGGACGACAGCAGGAACATCGCCCGGCTTTGTTCGGAGCGCGCTTTATAAGACTTGAGAATCAACGCAGCATAATCTTCGCGCAATCTTGCGAGATCTTTTTTGAGCCGGTTGATTTCGACCTGATTGAGATACATGTCATTGTTGAGCAGCTTGGTTTGCTTCTCGGTAGTATTGATCAGTTTCTCTTTTAGCCCGATTTTCTGCTGCTGCAGTATCAGCGTGCTTGTAGCGGTTTTCTCCTTGCTCCTGACCGATTCGAGCAATTTTCGGTTCTCAAGGATTTCGCGCTGGATTTGGGCTTTGCGCGCTTCGAGTTTTTCTTGTTGCGACTGCTGGCCTATCGCAGCGAATGCAAACAGGCAGCAGATAACGGTAAAAATTTGCTTTGGCATAGGGAATTGGTCTAATCGATGGTAATACGTTCATAGCCGTCGGGTACGCTGTACGGAAAACTCAAGTCTTCGTTGAACGTAGCCGAATTATAATCGATGTTGATCTTGATTTTGCCTTTTGGCTGGCTCGCTTCAATGTCAATGCCCGATGGAAGCGCGGCCTGCGGTTGTTCAGTATAGCCCGGATAACTTATCTTGAGCATCCGGTTTTGCTGCGGCTGGATGATTGTCTGTTGCTTGACCAGGAATTTGCCCGCTTCAAAAAAGAAGGCTTTCATCGTTGTGGCGTCAATGCTTTCAAGACGATACAATTTGTCGTCGATCGTTGCTTTGTAAGTGCCTTTTGTCAAATCGTCCATCGCCTGGCCGATCAGAAGGTTCTGGACTTTCTGAAAATCGAGCTCGGTACCGAGCCATCGGCTTAGACTGGTATAATCGCCTTCAAAATACTTTCCGCCGATTTTCTCGTAATACCTGACTTCGTTCGGCGTAATCATAGCCTTGGCCATAGTGATGCCGAGCACGCGGATGCTGATCAGGATTTTTTCGTCTTTTTTTATCTTGATTTCAGCGTTGACGTTTTGGGTATTGTCGTCGTCTTCATAATGCGCCGACGCCTTGACATAAAGCGTACTGAAATCTTTTTTGTTCTTGTAATGATTATTGATTATGGTGTCTGCAGACAAGGCTTCTTTGGCCTTGGCTTCGGCCATCACCGCTTTTGGTTTGCAGGAAGCCAATAATATAATCGCCATCAAGGCAATTATTTTACCTGTATTTATTTTGTAATTTTTTGGTTGGTGAACCTTGGGTTTCCTCATTTCTTTTTTTGTTGGATTAGTTTTTCGGCTTTGACGAAATACATTTCCTTTTTCTTTTGATCGCCGAGCCCCGCATAAGCTTCGCCGAGCTGGATATTCATATTGATTTCAAGATCGGGATCGCTGACGATGTAATCCAACCCGGTTTCAAGCGTGTCTTTTGCCTTCTTGAATGCCTTGAGCTGGTTGTGCGCAAGCCCTGAATAATAATAAAATTGAGGTTGCAGCGGAAACAGTTCGATCATCGCATCGGCCTTTGACGCCAGTGGCGTAAAATCTGCTTTTTCAGCATAGGCCTGCAGCAACAGCATTGCGGCTTCAACATCGTCGGGACGGCTGTCAACCTGGATTCCGTAATATTTGATCGCCTTGTCCCACATCTTTTTGTTTTGGTAGAACTTGCCCAGTTCTTTCGGGACTTCGACTGTTTTGTCGTTTGAAAAATAACCAATCGCCTTTTCAAGCGCGCTGTCGTACTTTGGCTTGTCGAGCGCAAAAATCAGGAATTCATTTAAAATCCTGTGCTTGATTTTGCTGTCGATTTTTTTGCTGTCGAGCACGAGGTTCATTGCTTTGACCGCAGAATCGCCGTCGCCATTGTTCAAATGGAACTTAAACAGGCTGACCTGCGCCCAGTCTGAAGTCGGGATTTCCTTTTCCAATTGCCTGGCGACTTCCATTGCTTTTTCTTCCTGATTGCTTTCAGAGTAAAGGAAAATCAGCGAAATGTAATTTGATTCCTCTTTCGGATTTTTCTTGATCTGCTCAATCAGGTTGGCTTTTTCCGGCCCTTGATATTTTACGTCCTGCAGAATTTGCGCCTTGTAATTGTCGCGGATTTCACTCTTGCCGACCTGATCGTTGAGTTCGTTGATCAAGTCGAGCGCCTTGTCAAACTGCTGGGTATTCATGTACAGCGAAACCAGGTCTTCTTTGTACTCTTTTTTGAACGGAATCAGCCGTTCAACAATTGAAATGGCCTTATTGTAATCTTTGGTTTCATAAGCAACGTCGTACAATCCGGCCACATACCAACGATTGGTCGGGTCAAGTTGCGATGCCTTTTCAAACGACTCATACGCCTGCTGGTATTTTTTCATCTTGAGGTAATTTTTCCCCAATTCAAAGAAGATTACAGGATTATTCGGCTGCATTTGCAAACATTTCTGCAGCGCATCGACCGCGCGGTCGTAGTTTTCGATGCCCTTTTGCTTCAGCGCTTCATAGAACGAATCCTGGAACGCATCGGTGTTGAGCGCGATGTCATCTGGTTCGGGCAACGGCTGGATTTGGGCCATGGCGATATCCGACATCGAGAAAATGCCGGTAAAAGCCAAAGCGAACACTACTTTTTTTATTTCCATTTTATTCGAGCACCGAATAATCGCCGATGCTGATACTTGTAAATTTTCCGTCAAACGATGCATGATTTCCAATCATCGCATTGTCAAGATCGGCGTTTTTGATATGCGCGTGCGTTTGGATCAAGCTGTTTTTGATTGTACTGTCTATCACGTGACAACCGCGGCCAAGCGATACGTTCGGGCCGACTTTGGCGTTGATCAAAATCACGTCTGCCGCTATATGGCACGGCGGAATGACTTCTGAATTTTCCATTTTCACATTCGGATCCATGAGATTTTCGCCGTCTTTGTGCAAAAAGCCAAGCATCCGCGAATTGGTTTCGACCGTTACGTTTTTGTTGCCGCAATCCATCCACTGGTCGACTTTTCCGGGAACGAACTTCAGGCCTTTCTGTTTCATGTTTTCAAGGCCGTCGGTGAGTTGGTATTCGCCGCCTTTGACGATGTTGTTATCGAGCAAATACTGCAATTCTTCGCGCAACGTCTCGCCGCTTTTAAAATAATAGATGCCGATGATGGCCAGATCTGAAACAAAATCTTTCGGTTTTTCGACAAAATCAACAATTCGCTCGCCGTCGAGTTTTACAACTCCAAACGCGCTTGGATCGTCAACCTGCTTGACCCAAATCACACTGTCGGCCGAAGTATCTAACGTAAAGTCGGCGCGGAAT
>JAEWLD010000093.1 GCA_023393485.1 Bacteroidota bacterium | reverse complement strand
GTGTGGTTTCGTCAATTTTTCTGGCAGTTGCCAGAATAGCGCCCGTATCGCCGTTTTTGAGAAATTCAGGTGGAATCATTTTTCGTTGGGCTTGGCTTTGCATCGCGAAACATACCAACAAGATTGTCAAAATCGATTTGAAATTCCGGCGTTTCATCGTTGCGGGTTCGGGTAAACAAATATAGCTCAAAACCCAATCAAAGCTTTGCGGTTTTCCCGTAGATGTTCACGTTGTTTTTAACAGTTGATTGCTTCCGCAGCGCGTGGCGTTTGTCGTGGATTGAAATGGAAGCCGTTTTTGTAAACCTTGCAGGTTTTCAAAACCTGCAAGGTTTGGCAAATATGACCCAGACAGCCGTAGCCAACACCAAAAAAACTCAAAACTTTATCGTACTTTTGCCACCTATTTCGTTTCTATGCAACATCCAAAAAGATACACGGTTACAGCCGCTTTACCATACACGAATGGTCCAATCCACATCGGGCATTTGGCGGGCGTTTATATTCCGTCCGATATTTATTCACGTTATCTGCGCGGGCTTGGGCGCGATGTCGCATTTATCTGCGGCAGCGACGAACACGGCGTCGCGATCTCAATGAAAGCCAAAAAGGAAGGCATCACGCCGCAAGAAGTCATTGACAAATACGACGGGATTATCCGCAAGTCATTTAAGGATTTTGGTATTTCATTCGACAATTACTCGCGTACTTCCGCCAAAATCCACCATGATACGGCATCTGGATTTTTCCGAAAACTCTATGACGACGGCAAGTTCATCGAAGAAATTACCGAACAACTATATGATGAAAAAGCGGCACAATTCCTCGCCGACCGTTTTGTCATCGGAACCTGCCCGAAATGCGGCAACCCCGAAGCTTACGGCGACCAATGTGAGAACTGCGGCTCGACGCTAAATGCAACCGACCTGATCAATCCAAAATCGACGATTACCGGTGAAACGCCTGTGGTTCGTGAAACAAAACACTGGTTTTTGCCATTGAACCGATACGACGCATTTTTGCGCGAATGGATTTTAGAAGGCCACGCCAAAGATTGGAAACCAAACGTTTACGGGCAAGTAAAATCCTGGATCGATGGCGGCCTTGAACCGCGCGCCGTAACCCGGGATCTGGACTGGGGAATCGACGTTCCGGTTGAAGGAGCCGAAGGCAAAAAGTTATATGTTTGGTTCGATGCGCCGATCGGCTACATCTCTTCAACAAAAGAATGGGCTGCGCGCGAAGGTAAAGACTGGCAGCCATACTGGAAAAGCGATGATACCAAACTCGTGCATTTTATAGGAAAAGACAACATCGTTTTTCATTGTATCATTTTTCCGGTGATGCTAAAAGCCGAAGGCAGTTACATTTTGCCTGACAATGTACCCGCAAATGAATTTTTGAACCTCGAAGGCAACAAACTCTCGACATCTAAAAACTGGGCGGTATGGCTTCACGAATATCTTGAGGAATTTCCTGGCCAACAGGATGTTCTGCGTTATGCATTGACGGCGAATGCGCCCGAAACCAAAGACAACGATTTTACGTGGAAGGATTTCCAGGCGCGAAACAACAATGAACTCGTTGCGATTTTTGGCAACTTCATCAACCGCGTCGTTGTCCTGACAAATAAATATTACGACGGAATTGTTCCTGCGCCAAACGCTTTTAACGACGTCGATGAGCAGACTTTGGCCGAAATGCGCGCTTATCCAAACGTAATCGCGAGTTCCATAGAACGTTACCGTTTCCGCGAAGCGCTCGGCGAACTGATGAATTTGGCACGCCTTGGCAATAAATATCTCGCCGACGAAGAGCCCTGGAAACTCATCAAGGAAAATCCCGAACGCGTGAAGACACAAATGTTCATTGCGCTCCAGATTGCAACGGCGCTCGCAGTTTTAAGTGAGCCGTTTTTGCCGTTCACATCGCAAAAATTGCGGAGTATGCTCGATATCCATCCGAGCCCTGCCGAGGTGAGCGACTGGAATGAAGTGGCCAAACCGCAAACGATTTTATCTCAGGGCACAAAAATCGGGCAGGCCGAATTGCTTTTCACCAAAATTGAGGACGAGCAAATCCAAAGGCAAATAGATAAACTCGAGGCGACTAAAACCGCAAACCAAAACGACAACAAAAAAGTGGAAGCACAAAAAGAAGTGATACAATACGACGATTTTTCGAAAATGGATTTGCGTGTCGGAACCATACTCGAAGCCGAAAAAATGCCCAAAGCGAACAAACTTTTGGTGCTGAAAGTCGATACTGGAATTGACGTGCGCACAATCGTATCGGGAATTGCGGAAAGCTTTTCGCCCGAAGAAATCATTGGTCGGAAAGTTACTGTCCTGGCGAATCTCGCGCCAAGGAATTTGCGCGGTGTTGAAAGCCACGGCATGATCCTAATGACAAATAATCCAGATGGAAAACTCGTTTTCGTAAATCCTGATGCCGATGTAAACGACGGCGAAACCATTAGCTAAATGTTTAGAAAATCCCTACTCTTATTTTTATCGTTGTGTTCAATTGAGGCTTTTTGCCAGGAATTCGTTGCCGGCTTTCCGATGGCATTAAAAAAAGACCGGGACGTATTCCAGATTGTCGATTCGACGGCAAATCAAGTCCAATTGTTCATTAGCGACAAAAGCCGCGTCAATGTGATGAGGCTCGGGCCAGACATGAAAATCATTGATTCGATGTCGGTTGACAGGCCCGATCAGAAATACACCAATATGATTGGCTACAATCACGGCGAATCCGGCTATCGTCTATTCTGGGCGTCGAAAGATGGCCAGGAAATCTATACGCAACTGTTTGACTTCGGCAAGCATGCTGCTGTCACCAATAGTTTCAGCCTGCCATATAAAGGCGAGCGCTTGATTCAGGAATTCTCTGAAGGTGGACACTTCTATATCCTGACCATTCTCAAAAACAGCAATACGCTCAAACTCTACACGTTCAAGCCCGATGGCTCGAAAGAAGACAAGACGCTTGAACTTACAGGCTTCCATTTTTTTACGGTCGAATACCAGCGAACGACTTTTTCGGACTTTTTCGGCAACGGCCAGACGATGGTCCATATTTATCCCGAAAGCCCGACGTCGCTCGTGACGAGCTCTGCCAAAAGCAAAATGTATGTTTCGAACAATACGCTGACGATGACCTTTGACCGCAATTTCGATTACACCCAAATGGTGATCGTCGATTTAAAAAATTTCACCGCGATCGAAAAATTCATCAAAAAGCCATATATGTCGTTTGGGACACGCTATGATCTGAATTCGGCGTCATTCCTTATGGACGACAAACTTTTTCAAGTTAAACTTTCTTCCGAAAAACTGATTTTGACCATCAAAGACCTTAATGATAAACTGATTAAGGAATACATGACAATGGGCAATGCGCCGATGGATTTCAAGAATACCGATATCATCCAGGAAAACGATGGCTCAAACCATACGCGCGTCCTGGATAACACATCGCAATTCATCCGCAAAATCAACAATATGAACATGGGCATTTCCGTCTACAAACTTGGCGGAAATTACATGACGACAATCGGTTGCGTATCAGATCTGCAAACAAGTTCGGGCGCAATGCTTGCCGGCGGTATGTTTGGCTTGGCAGGCGCGCTGATCGCCGTCGCAATTTCGAATCCGACAATGGATAACTTCAATGCTTATGACAACCGCAAAGTGGTTTATATCAATTCTCTTTTCGACAAAGAAGGCAAACATGTCAATGGCGCCGTAAAAGCGCTGGCATTTGACAAAATAAAGCTTTTCCTTGAAGATAATAAAAAGCGCGAATCTGAAACGTTATTTAAATTCAACGGCAGCTACTATCTTGGGTATTACGACACTGGCAACAAAACCTATCAAATAAGGAAATTCAATGATTAAATCCGCCATTTCGGTGATCGCTTTTGATGCCGACGATACGCTTTGGGTCAACGAGCCATACTTTCAGGAAACCGAGGACAAGTTCTGCGAGCTATTGGCGCCTTACCTGTCGCGTCATACGCTATCACAAGAATTGTTTAAGACCGAAATCGCAAACCTCAGGCTTTACGGCTACGGAATCAAAGGGTATATCCTTTCAATGATAGAAGCCGCGCTGAGAATCTCGAACAATACCATCAGTAACGAAGTTGTCGAAAAAATCATACAATACGGCAAAGAACTGCTGGAAAAGCCAATTGAACTTATCGATGGTGTCGAGGAAACGCTCGAATCGCTCAAAGGCCGATATAAACTCGTCGTTGCAACGAAAGGCGATTTGCTCGACCAACGCCGAAAACTTCATAATTCAGGGCTCGGCGGGTATTTTCACCACATTGAGGTCATGTCTGACAAACAGGAAAAAGATTATTCAGACCTTGTAAAAAGGCTGGACGTTAAGCCGTCGGAATTCGTGATGATCGGCAATTCACTCAAATCTGATGTTCTGCCCGTCCTTGGCATTGGCGCGTATGCGATTCATATTCCGTTTCACACGACGTGGGCACATGAAAGGATCGACTATAATGTAGAACACGAAAACTTCAGGGATTTTGAAAGTATTTCGGACGTTCTTTCGCTATTCCAATGAAGGCGGTCTTAGACATCGGGCAATGGCCGAGAAAGGATCATTTCTATTTCTTCCGACAATTTAATGAACCATTCTTTGGCGCCACTGCAACCATTGACTGTACCAAAGCATACGATACCGCCAAAGCACTCGACACCCCGTTTTTCGTATTCTATCTTCATAAAGTACTCGCAACGGTCAATGCGATCGAACCTTTCCGATACCGGATTTCGGGCGACATTGTCGAAATTTGGGACCGCATAGACGCTTCGCCGACAATCAGCCGCGAAGACGGTTCGTTTGCATTTTCATTGGTTGAATTCGATCCGGATATCAACACATTTGCGCGAATCGCAAAAACTGAAATCGAGCGTGTTCGGACAACGCCCGGGCTCTTTACCCGAAAGTTTGACGAAAACATCATTCATTTTTCGGCATTGCCCTGGATTGACTTCACTTCACTTTCGCATGCCCGCAGCTATTCAAATGCCGATAGTTGCCCGAAAATTTCTATCGGTAAAATGACAACCGATGCCAATGGCAAAAAAACATTTCCAGTATCAGTCCATGTCCACCACGGGCTAATGGACGGCTACCATGTCGGCGAGTTTTTTGAAAATTTACAGGCTGCGCTAAACCGCTGAGGGCGTCGACCATTGCTGATTTCTGCCGCTATCGGACCGGAAAATAAATCGCGTAACGTTAAGCGTTTGCAACTTTCTGCGATTATCGCCGGTCTCAATGTTGGCAACATCCAATGCCCTTTTTGTCAGCTCGGATTAGTCCGATGTCACTTTCCCAAAAGAAGTAGCTCGTTGGCGACAACTTCTGTGAAGTATTTCTTTTCGCCGTTTTTGTCTTCATATGAACGGTGGGTCAGTTTTCCTTCAACAGCGATTTGCGTTCCCTTTGTAACATATTTTTCTATGATCTCCGCTGTATGTCCCCAGGCAATGACATTATGCCATTGCGTATCGGTGATTTTTTCGCCGCTCTCATTTTTGTAGGTTTCGTTTGTTGCAATAGTGAGCTTTGCGCGCTTTTTACCCGATTCGGTTGTTACGATTTCGGGATCATTTCCAAGATTTCCGATCAGTTGAACTTTGTTTCTCAGTGCATTCATGGCGTGTAATAATTTAAATGGTTTATACTTTTTTTGCCGAACTCAATCAGCCCGACAAAACTGCAAACACACCAACTGATTAGTCGGTAATTAAACGTTTGATTTCGGTTGTAATTATTTGCAAACGCTTGCAAATGGAAATGTTTTTCTATATTTGGCTTTATATAAGCCATATAGTGATGTTAAAAGCCTGTTTAGAATGTTCCGAAAAAATCGTCGGCCGTGAAGACAAAAAGTTTTGCAGTGACGGCTGCCGTAATGCTTACAACAACAAAATCAACAAGGACAGCAATAATTTCATGCGCAATGTCAATAACCGGTTGCGCCGGAATTATAGGATTCTCTCCACGCTGAATGCCGACGGAAAAACAAAGACCTCTCGAACGAAACTCGCCGGAAAAGGATTCGATTTCGAGTATTTTACCAACATCCGGCAAAGCCGAAACGGAAATACCTATTATTTCCTCTACGATCAAGGATACATGCAGTTGGATAATGATTTTTACATTTTAGTCAGAAAAGAACCCTAGCCTTTTCACTACATGAAGAAAAACCAGCACACCGTAATTGCTTCCCTACTCATCATAGCGGTCATCTGCTGGGTTTTCTTTACGATGATGCCGCGATTTGTCTCGACCGACGACGCGCCGCTAGCCGAATTTTCAACAAAGCATGCGATGGAACATGTCACCGAAATCGCCAAAGCACCGCACTTCGTCGGATCTGAAAATCATCAAAAAGTAGCCGATTACCTCATCGCGCAACTCAAAGCACTGGGCCTTGAAACAATAGTTGAAGACGGCACAACGCTGACCGGATGGGGCAATCTCGTCCACTCCAAAAACATTATGGCGCGCATCAAAGGCAGTCATAACAGCAAAGCTCTTGTCCTGTTGTCACATTATGACAGCGCGCCGCATTCCTCATCAAATGGCGCGTCGGACGACGGTTCGGGCGTTGCCGCCATTCTTGAAACCCTGCGCGCTTTCCTACAC
>JAEWLD010000309.1 GCA_023393485.1 Bacteroidota bacterium | reverse complement strand
TTGATAAGCAAAGACAATCCTAAATACGAAACCATCAAGGCAAGGTTTTTCGATTTCAGGAAGTCGGATAAGAAGTTCTGGGACACGCATACGATGCAGCTCAAGAATTTTGCGCTAAACGACACGGTTTGGGTTGACATGCCGCAAGTTTACGCCCGATTGCCGTTTATTGCGCCCGAGAACCGCGACCAATATATAAGTCCGGGCAAGTCAATACAAGTCCCGAGCGGGAATGACATGTATTTGGTTAAAATAACCGGTGTCATTGACCGCAACCAGATCAGTCCGTATGATTATGTGAAGCCGACACTGAAAGAAGTGATTTTGAATATGAGGAAACTCGAACTGATAAAAAAATTTGAAAAAGATATTACCGATGATGCCATCAAAGACAAGACTTATGAAATTTACAAATAAACTGGCAATCCTTTTCGTCGCATTGTTTTCGGCCGTTGCAGGTGCGCAGGTTACGACCGACACCGCGTTGGCAGACAACAGGCCCGTCCAAAAGATGAGGCAAAAGGTAGACGGCGTCATTGCAACGCTCGGTGATTACATCATTCTGGATTCCGATATTGACAAAGCTTATCTCGAGATGACCAGCCAGGGAATGTCTGTAAGCGACATCACGCGCTGTCAGATGCTCGGCAAATTGCTCGAGGAAAAACTGTACGCGCACCAGGCCGTTCAGGACAGCATCACGGCTACCGACGAAGAAGTCCGCGATAAGATGAACAGGCAGATTGATTACATGGTTGAGCAGCTCGGTTCGATGGACAAGGTCGTCAGTTATTTCAAGAAGCCGAGCGAAGACGATTTCCGTACTGATTTGTACGACATCATCAAAACCAATATCCTGACCGAACAAATGCAGCGCAAAATCATCGACGAGGTTGAAATTACGCCCGAAGAAGTGCGTACGTTTTTCAAGAAAATCCCGAAAGACGAATTGCCTGTGTTCGGCGCCGAAATGGAAGTCTCCCAAATCGTGATCAAGCCTAAAGTCACGCAGGAAGAAAAGCAAAAAGTCATTGACAAACTCAAGGAATTCAAAAAGGATATACAGGACGGCACGTCGACGTTTTTTAGCAAGGCCGTTCTCTATTCTGAAGATCCGGGATCGAAGTCAAACGGCGGCTATTACAAAATGACGCGTAAGACGCCGTTTGTAAAAGAATTTAAAGACGTTGCGTTCAGTTTGAACGAGGGCGAGATTTCGGATCCGTTTGAGACCGATTTTGGTTACCACATCATCCTGGTCGAGAAAATCCGCGGCAATGAAATTGAACTGCGCCATATTTTGATTTCGCCTAAGATTACTGAGGAATCATTGGCCGAAGCGCGTGAGCGTGCCAATACGATCCGTACCAAAATCGTCAACAAGGAAATTTCATTCGCCGATGCTGCCCGTTCGGAATCTGACGAAAAGGAAACCAAAGCCAATGGCGGCGTACTGATCAACCCTAAAACCCAGGATACGCGTTTTGAGCTGACCAAAATGGATCCGGCGCTTTACGGCCAGGTTTCAGGATTGGCGGAAAATGAAGTTTCACTGCCGATGATCGAACAGGACCAAACCGGCAAGCGTTTTTACAAATTGCTGATGGTCACCAACCGCTACGATTCGCACACCGCGGATTATGCCAAAGATTATACGCGTATCAAAGATTTGGCGCTGAAGGAAAAACAAATCAAGAAAATAGGCGAGTGGTCTGCCGAAAAAATTAAGGAAACGTATGTCAAAATCAACGGTGAATACCGGGATTGTACGTTTGCGAACAACTGGCTTAAGAAATAATTATAAATTATAAATTATAAATTTTAAATTGGGAAAGCAGTTTCTATAATTTAAAACTTGGAATTTAAAATTCAAAATAACCTATGTCTGACGTAGCGGCAATAGAAAATCTCGTTAACAAGCGCAACGAGCTCAAAAAGGAAATTTCAAAAATCATCGTCGGGCAGGATGCGGTTGTCGATCAGATTTTACTTTGTATTTTTTCTGGCGGTCACGCTTTGCTCGTCGGTGTTCCGGGGTTGGCCAAAACGTTGATGGTCAACACGATCGCGCAGGCTTTGGGACTTGATTTCAAACGCATTCAGTTTACGCCGGATTTGATGCCGTCGGATATTTTAGGTAGTGAAATCCTCGACGAGAACAGGCAGTTCAAATTTATCAAAGGCCCGTTGTTCGCCAATATCATTTTGGCCGACGAGATCAACCGAACACCGCCTAAAACCCAGGCTGCTTTGCTCGAAGCCATGCAGGAACGCGCCGTGACCATTGCCGGGGTCAATTATAAATTGGCATTGCCTTACTTTGTGCTTGCAACGCAGAACCCGATTGAACAGGAAGGTACGTATCCGCTGCCTGAAGCACAGCTTGACCGTTTTATGTTCGCGATCAAATTGGATTATCCGTCGTTTGCCGAAGAAGTCAATGTCGTGAAAAATACGACAAGCGATGTCACCGAGAAAGTCAATGCGTTGTTCACTGCTCAGGAAATTATTGATTTCCAGCATTTGATCCGCAGGATTCCGGTGGCCGATAACGTAATCGAGTATGCTGTCACGCTTGTAAGCAAGACCCGTCCCGACAATCCATTGGCAAACGACTATGTAAAAAATTATCTCGATTGGGGTGCCGGACCGCGCGCTTCGCAGAATTTGATATTGGCGGCTAAAGCGCATGCGGCATTCCACGGAAAATACTCGCCCGACATCGAAGATGTAAAAGCTGTTGCCACGGGCGTGCTGCGCCACCGAATTATTAAGAATTATAAAGCCGATGCCGAAAATATCACTGAAGAGGTGATTATCGGGAAATTGGTTTAAGATGTAGACTCCGGCCTTGAGCCGGAGTCTCTTTTTATACGCCTGTTTTTATGCGAGAC
>JAEWLD010000307.1 GCA_023393485.1 Bacteroidota bacterium | reverse complement strand
AGTCATGCCTGGTTGCAAAGTGATTTTATTGACGATGCACACCGAACTGCTCAAAATCAATTCAATTCTCAAAACCATCAATCCGAACGGGCTCATCATCAAAAACGACCTTACTTTTGACGAATTGCTCGTGGCGTTTGACAAAATACTCAAGAATGAAAATTATTACAGCCAAACTGTAGTGAGGCTTATCAGCCAGTCGCAACAGGACAGTTTCGATATTGACCCGTTTGATAAACAAATTCTTTATCATCTGTCAAAGGGCATCAAAACCAAGGACATCCCGAGTTACGTGCCATTATCGCTGAGCGCGGTTGAAAAACGCAAGCTGAATCTAAAGGAAATGCTTGACGTCAAAGGTAGCAGCGATGTCGAGCTCATCACCGAAGCAAAAAACAAAGGCCTGATTTAAAGACGATTAAACATCTCACAAAAGATTTGCGGGAAACCGTAATTAAATGTACGGGAAGCCGTAGCAACCAAAATAGATAACCGATGTACTTTAGCAGTGTGATACTGAATGGGCATTTCAGGACGACAAGTTAAAGTGAGTTAGTTAAAACCCGAACCATTCCCCAAATGAACTCGGGAACTGCTTTAAAATTTGACACTAAAAAAGCGATGATTCATCGCTTTTTTTGTTTTATTCTGTCAAGGCATTCCAGCCGCGCGCTTTGAGCGGGATTTTCGTGTTGGCGCGCGTGACAAGGTGTATGCCTTCTGAAGCCGGCGTCATATGGCCAATCGGCGTAAAATTCGGATTGCCTTTTATCTTGTCGAAATCTTCGAGCGGGATTGTAAATAGCAGCTCATAGTCTTCACCGCCATTGATGGCTACGGTCGTTGAATCGATATTAAATTCCTCACAAACATTGATAAGCTGCGGATCGAGCGGCAATTTTTCCTCAAACAAATTACAACCGACATTTGATTGCTTGCACAGATGGATGATTTCTGACGACAGACCATCGGAAATATCAATCATTGCGGTAGGTTTTACCCCGAGCGCTTCCAATAGCGGCTTAATGTCTTTGCGCGCTTCGGGTTTGAGCTGGCGTTCAATAAGGTACGAATAGTTGTCGAGATCGGGCTGGGAGTTCGGGTTGACGGCAAAAACCTGTTTTTCGCGCTCCAGAACCTGTAAGCCCATATAGGCCGCGCCAATATCGCCGGTGACGACCAGCAGATCGTTTTCTTTTGCGCCGTTTCGGTAGACAATTTCGTTAAGTCTCGCTTCGCCTATTGCCGTAATGCTGATGATCAGGCCTTTTTGGGAAGATGTCGTATCGCCGCCGATAACATCGACGTTGTAATGTTTGGCAGCCAGGGCAATTCCGGCATAAAGCTCTTCAAGCGCTTCGAGCGGAAACCGGTTCGAGACTGCAATGGACACCGTGATTTGCGTCGGATTCGCGTTCATCGCACAAATATCCGATACGTTGACAACAACCGCTTTATAACCCAAATGTTTGAGCGGCATATAAGCCAAATCGAAATGTACGCCTTCAATCAACAAATCGGTTGAGACAACGGCTTGTTTATCTTTAAAGTCAAGAATCGCCGCATCGTCGCCAATTCCTTTGATTGTAGAAGCCTGGCCAATTTCAAATCGTTTGGTCAGATGATCGATCAGCCCGAATTCGCCAAGTTGCGAAATTGAGGTACGCGGTTGGTTTTTATTGTCAAACATAGGTATAATTGAACGGCAAAGGTACAACGAATGCTGCTAACTGGAGAAAATTTCAAAAAAATTGGTTTTTGGAAATACTACTGACAAACGGTTGTCACCGGGCTGCGGTAATTTTGATTTATAAATCAATAAAATCTTTAATCATGAGTACAACAGTAGCAGAAACACAAGTCATCAGCCCGAGGAAATTATTGACGCACTGGCAAGGTCACCGCGCCTTGACGCGCCGCGTTATCGAGAAATTTGCCGAAAGGGATTTTTTCGAATTTTCAATCGCAGGCATGCGTACACCTGCGCAACTTACCGCTGAATTGCTGTCAATTGGCGGTCCGGCATTAAAGGCGATAGTCGAGCGAAACAATCAACCTTATACTGAATCAGGGGTCAGTTTTTCGACTAAAGAAGACTATCTCAAAAAATGGGATGCCGAAACCGAACATATCAACGAGCATTGGCAGCAACTGACCGTAGATGATTTTAGCCAGACTTTCAATCTTTTTGGGCAGTATGAATTTCCAATCGTCGAAAACATTCTGTATTTCATTGACAACGAAATCCATCACCGCGGGCAGATGTACGTCTACCTGCGCGCGTTGAATATTGAGCCGCCATTTTTTTGGGAACGATGATTATCCCTGAAGCCTGTCAAGCCCGGCCTGAAGCAATTCGGTAAGCCGGGTTTTTAGGCTTTCGGGTTCGACGATTTCGGCGTGATCGGGAAACATCATCAACCAGCGCGCAAAACCGTTGTCGACATCGCGGGTCAAAAATGTCATTTCAATTTGGTCACCGATTTCCAGTTCGGAAACAAAGCCATGGTAGTCGCGGTCATATTTAATGTATTTAGCGACATATTTGTCTACAAGAATCTTGACTTTACTGAGTTTATCAGAATTTGTTTCGTCGAGATAACTCTCGAGTTCATCGTGCGGAATCGCAAATGGCACATCGGTCAGTGTAATGGCGTGAATCCGGTCTGTCCTGAACTGCCGATAGTCTTTTCGCAGATGGCAATACCCGAAAATGTACCAATTCTGATGTTCGTGAAAAACGCCGACCGGCTCAATAATGCGCTCGGTCGGCGCATCGGCGGCAATTGCCTCGTAGGCCAATGCCACTTGTTTCTTCTCGCCGATGCTGCGAAAAATCTGTGCGAGCGCATTCGGTGCTTTGATATTGGTGTAGCCTGACGGGCTGCGCATCAGGACTTTGTTTCCGACTTCCGAAACCAGGTCTTTGTCCGTACTTTTCAGAACGGCTTTGAGCTTGAACATCGCTGATGCATAATGATCACCGAGTTCTTTATCGGGAAATTGCTGCATCGGTTTTTCTGCCGCAATAAAACTCGACGCTTCTTCACGCGTAAACATTATCGGCGGCAAACGATAGCCATCCATCAAAGAATAGCCAACTCCGGCTTCGCTGTAAATCGGAACACCCGAAGTTTCAAGTGTTCGAATGTCTCTGTAAATTGTTCGAAGGCTGACCTCAAATCGGTCGGCTAAATCCTGCGCACGGACAATCTTTTTGGATTGTAGCTGGATCAATATCGCGAGAATGCGGTCAAAACGTTTCGGCGATTCGTCGTACATGTCCCAAAGATACTATTATGTAGGAAAAATTTGCCGGTCATTAGGTTTTTCCGATATTTAGCCAAACCGGAATGACATGACAACTTATAACGCAGCTTGGCAAGACAAACGAACCACTATCGTTTACAATGAAAATTTTCCGTTCGCTAAAATCGAATTTGACGATTCCCAGTGGCCGATATATGGCAGCGCCACATTGTTTGTCGGCGATAAAATTTTCCGGGCCGAACTCGCCAATGGCAACAATACCATAATCATGCACGGGGACGCGGAGATTTTTACGGCCGTTTTCCATCCACTTTGGGGCAATCTCGAGTTGCGGCAATCGGGCCAGGATACCGGGTATGACATCAAAGGCAAATGGTTTAAGCCCGGAACGCGTCTTACCGACGCCGATGACAATGACCTGGTAGTCATCACTGCCGATATGTGGACGGGAAAGAATATCGAAATCTCTGCAGTTCCTGACATTTCAGGACTGATGGTCGTGGCAACGCTGTATTACCACATCCGAGCTTCGGCTGCCAAGACTACAGGGATGGCCGCGGCTTCGGGAATTTAAAAAGTCGGGGATTGCGGGCTTTAATCGTTCAGCTTCAAAACCGCCATGAACGCTTCCTGCGGAATTTCTACATTGCCAACCTGGCGCATACGTTTTTTACCTTTCTTCTGTTTCTCGAGAAGTTTCCGCTTACGTGAAATATCGCCGCCGTAACATTTGGCGGTAACGTCTTTGCGCAATGCTTTTACGGTTTCACGCGCGATGATTTTCGCACCGATTGCGGCCTGGATTGGAATATCGAATTGCTGGCGCGGAATCAGTTCCTTGAGTTTCTCGGTCATTTTCTTGCCGATGTTGTAGGCGTTGTCTGCGTGGATCAAAGCCGACAAGGCATCGACGACATTCGCATTCAGCAGAACATCGACTTTCACGAGATTCGACGTGCGCATCCCAATTGGGTGATAGTCGAACGACGCGTAGCCTTTCGAAACCGTTTTCAAACGGTCGTAAAAGTCGAAGACGATTTCGGCGAGCGGCATGTCGAAATTCAATTCGACGCGTTCGGTCGTGAGGTATGTCTGATTGGTGATCTGTCCGCGTTTTTCGATACACAAAGACATCACATTGCCGACAAAATCCGCTTTGGTGATGATTGTAGCCTTGATAAACGGCTCTTCGACACGATCCAAACGCGACGGCTCGGGCAAATCGGAAGGATTGTTTACAATGATCGGCGTATTCGGTTCTTTTTTGGTGTAAGCAAGGTATGAAACGTTCGGAACCGTAGTAATGACGGTCATGTCGAATTCACGCTCCAGACGTTCCTGGATGATTTCCATGTGCAACATTCCGAGAAATCCGCAACGGAAACCAAAGCCCAGCGCCGCAGAACTTTCAGCCTGGAAAACTAACGACGCATCGTTCAATTGAAGTTTTTCCATTGACGCGCGCAATTCTTCGTAATCTTCGGTGTCGACCGGATAAATTCCCGCAAATACCATCGGTTTCACATCTTCAAAACCGTGGATCATATTGGTAGTTGGCGTTTTTGCATCGGTAATCGTGTCGCCTACTTTTACTTCTTTGGCTTCCTTGATTCCCGAAATAAGATAGCCGACATCGCCGGTGGAAATTACGTTTTTAGGAACCTGATTCAACTTCAACGTGCCAATTTCATCGGCGAAATATTCATTGCCGGTCGCCATAAACTTGATTTTCTGGCCTTTCTTGATTTCGCCGTTTTTGACGCGGAAAATAACTTCGATTCCGCGGAACGGATTGTAAACCGAGTCGAAAATCAAAGCCTGCAAAGGTTCTTGCGGATCGCCTTTCGGCGCTGGAATTTTTTCAATGATTGCCGCCAAAATATTCTCGACGCCGAAACCGGTTTTTCCCGAAGCGTGAATGATATCTTCGAGTTTACAGCCGAGCAAATCAATAATGTCGTCGCTGACTTCTTCAGGATTTGCGCTAGGCAAATCGACTTTGTTCAACACCGGAATGATTTCCAGGTCGTTTTCCAAGGCAAGATACAGGTTAGAAATCGTCTGCGCCTGGATGCTTTGCGCCGCGTCAACAATCAAAAGAGCGCCTTCGCAGGCAGCGATTGACCTCGAAACCTCATAAGAAAAGTCAACGTGGCCCGGGGTATCAATCAGATTCAGGATATATTTCTCGCCCTTGTAAGTATATTCCATCTGGATTGCATGGCTCTTGATCGTGATGCCGCGTTCGCGTTCCAAATCCATATTGTCGAGCAATTGCGCTTTTTCTTCGCGCGCCGTTACGGTTTGTGTGGCGCCCAAAAGGCGGTCGGCCAACGTGGATTTGCCGTGGTCGATGTGCGCAATGATGCAAAAATTCCGGATGTTCTTCATCTTCATTCGAAAGTTAAAAGCCAAAAGGTTTTTGACTATATTTTTAATTTATTTATGGCGTTGTCATGGACTGGCTGTCTGTCAATCTTCCAGACCTGCAAGGTTTTCAAAACCTTGCAGGTCTTTTCCGCACCTACGCCGCGCCCGAACCGGGCTGAGCAGGCCTAACGCAAAGGCATTCACATAGAATCTGCAAATATAACCGAAAGTTTACATTTTGGATGTGAAATTATTTTATAAAAAAAGCGCCTCGGAAAAAGCGCTTTATCTGGGTGTAAATTGTTTGTTTTGATTTATTTTTTGTCCTTGGCGATCATTTCCCGCACGCACTTGTAAGCGCCGTCGCGCAATTCAAACGTGGCCAGGAAAGAACCCGATGAAAATTGCGTGTCGGTCGAATCCATTGCCACATATCTGCCGTCCTCGGTAACAAGGCTGCCGTCGCCCGACACGACAATGTCATTGGTTTCCATTTTGACTTTTGTGCCTTTTGGCATGGTCTCAAACATTTCGGTCATTGTTTTCCTGAGTTCGGCAGCGCCAATGACCGGCGCGTCACCAGAGTCGAAACTTTTTATATCGTCGGCGTAATAAAACATGATGTCGTCTATATTGTGGGTTTCCATGCCTTTAGCGTAGCGCGCTTCCATGCCTGAAATGACAGTTTTAATGCTGTCCTTGTTGACAGTTCTTGCCTCGGTGCTTTTAACTTCGGTTTTTGAATTGCAGGCCACCAGTAAACAAACGGTGCCTAACATTAAAATTGATTTTTTCATGATTTCCAGTTTTGCTCAATTAGTAAAATGTTGATAGTTAATCAAATATAGTTTTTTGTATCGACATATTTAACGCTTTTTAACCCAAATCTTCTTGGCGGCATTCATTTAAATACTTTACTTTTGCGCCATGGTAAAAATCGGAAACATCGAGCTGCCTGAATTCCCGCTGCTCTTGGCGCCAATGGAAGACGTCAGTGATCCGCCGTTTCGCCGGTTGTGCAAACAGCATGGTGCAGATTTGATGTTTTCGGAATTCATCTCTTCCGAAGGCTTGATCCGCGATGCCATAAAAAGCCGCCAGAAGCTCGATATTTTTGATTACGAACGCCCGGTCGGCATCCAGATTTTCGGCGGCGATGAAGAAGCGATGGCAATGTCTGCCAAAATCGTCGATGCGGTCAATCCCGATTTGATCGACATCAACTTCGGTTGTCCGGTCAAAAAAGTAGTCTGTAAAGGCGCCGGCGCAGCAGTTTTGAAGGACGTGGATTTGATGGTCCGATTGACCAAAGCCGTCATCAAAAGCACGAATCTGCCAGTTACGGTAAAAACCCGTCTGGGCTGGGATCACGATATGATCAACATTGATCAGGTTGCCGAAAGGCTGCAGGACATCGGCGTCCAGGCGTTGTCAATCCACGGCCGGACGCGCGCGCAACTTTATAAAGGTGAAGCCGATTGGTCGCACATTGCAAGGGTAAAAAGCAACCCGCGAATCACCATGCCGATTTTTGGCAATGGCGACGTCGATTCGCCTGAAAAAGCGCTCGAATACAAAAACAAATACGGCGTAGATGGCATTATGATCGGCCGCGCCGCAATCGGTTATCCTTGGATTTTCGACGAAGTCAAACACTACATGAAAACCGGGACGCATTTGCCCAGGCCAACCGTTGCCGACCGTGTAGAAGCGGCGCGCAACCATTTAATGTGGTCGATGGAATGGAAAGGCGAACGGCTCGGAATCGTTGAAATGCGCCGCCATTATACCAATTATTTCAAAGGCATTGCGAATTTTAAGGAGTTCAGGACAAAGCTCGTCACGCTTGATTTTCCAGAGGAGTTATTCCGCACGATGGATGAAATCATCGACACTTATTCGGACTACCAGTTTGCTTAAGATCGCAAAACCAATCAATCGAGAAATTTTCTGCTTACGCGCGACGCCGCAAACCATGACGCGAGCAGCCCGACGGTCGAAATCGTCAATAAAACCACAATGACGTTCGTTCCTGAAAAAACTACCGGATAAGCAAGGGTTTCAGTAATCATGATCCATTGAAACCGTTGCTGCAAAATCACAACGACAATACCGATCAGCAGCCCGAACGCACCGCCAAGTACAGTGAGGCTCGTGCCCTGAAACAAGAAGACTTTTCTGAGTTCGCCGACTGTTGCGCCAAGATTGAGCAGCGTTTTTAGATTTTGGCGTTTTTCGAGGATCATCATGATCAATGCGCCGATCAATGTAAAAAGCGCCATGATGATGAACAGCGTGAAAACCAGGTATACTGCCAGGTTTTCGGTGTTGAGCATTCGGTAAAGCGAATCGTTTTGCTGTGCGCGTGTGCGGATTTCGACATTCTTGAAAATCTTTTGCAGACTTGTAATCACCGCGTTTTCATCGGCTCCGGGCGCAAGCTTGATTTCAATTGCCGAAACCTGATTTGGCGGATATTGCAACAATTCCTGAACAAGGCCGATGTCGGCAAATACGTATTTATTGTCCAGATCTTCGTTGATTGCATAAATCCCGACCGGAATCAAATTCGTTTTTGAGAAGGCTTCCTCGGGATTGTCGATGTTGCCTTTTCCGGGCTTTGGCACATAGGCTTCGAGTACGTTCGTAAAGTCGAACAAACCCATTGAAAGGTCATTCGCGATTCCGTAACCGATGACGGCCTGATACGTGTTGGGCTTTATCCAAATTCCGTTGTAAAGTGATTTTTCGATGTTGTTGACCTTGCCGAAAATGCTGTCGACGCCTTTGAGTACTGCGACTTTATCCTTTCCATCATAATGGAACAGCACGCGTTCCTCAATTGCCTTGCTGTAAAAAGCGATGCCGTCGGTTCTTGTAATCTGCCCGTGTTGGGCGGCCGATATTACAAACGATTTGCCTTTAACCGGCGTAATTTTCAGATCCGGGTCGAATTCATTGCTGAACGAAAGGCTGAAATCGCGCAAGCCGCTAAAGACCGACAGCGCAATAAACAGAAACGCCGCGGTAACCACGATTCCCGTCGTCGCGATTATGGTTATGATATTGATCGCATTGCTCTTGCTGAAACTGAACAGATAGCGCTTTGCGATGTAAAACGGGAAATTCAAGTTACGACTTTTTGCGTTTGTCGAGCAGTTCTGGATTGGTCACCGGATTTTCTTTTCCGGTCAACGCGCGGTCAATTTTTTCAATGTAATCAAGTGAATCGTCGATGCGGAAAGTAAGATTAGGCACTTTGCGAAGCTGCATTTTTACGCGCTGGGCGAGGTCATGCTTGATCAGCGGCGTGTTGGTTTTGATGGCCGTGAGTGTTTCGGCCGCTTTTTCTTGCGGGAAAATACTCAAATGGACGGTAGCAACAGACAGATCTGAGGTGACATAGACTTTTGACACCGAAATGACAAGGTTGGAAATACTGTTCTTGCGAACCTCGCCCTGTAAGATGTCGACCAAATCTTTTTGGAGCAGCGCACCGATTTTTTTCTGTCTGTTTGTTTCCATAGCGCAAAAATACGGATTAAGTTGCAAAGTTGCGGAGCTTCAAAGCACTATAGTTTTTTATCTTTGCCACTATCAATCAATTCCCATACACCAACGATGAATAAAATTGAACATATCGGTATCGCGGTAAAGAACCTCGAGGAGTCGAATCTCGTTTTTGGAAGGATTTTCGGTGCGCCGCCGTATAAAACCGAAGTAGTTGAATCTGAAGGCGTCAGCACGTCGTTTTTTAGGAATGGGCCGAATAAAATCGAACTGCTCGAAGCAACAAATCCCGAAAGCCCGATTGCGAAATTTCTGGAGAAAAAAGGCGAAGGCATCCATCACATCGCTTTCGATGTTGATGACATTGTTTCAGAAATCGCACGGCTCAAAGCCGAAGGTTTTACAGTACTCAACGAAACGCCAAAAAAAGGCGCAGACAATAAACTTGTTGCCTTCTTGCACCCAAAAAGCACCAACGGCGTTTTGATTGAACTTTGCCAGGAGATTCGCTGATTAAAAAATCGCTTGCAACGCCCGAAAAAATGTAGTAATATTGCAGCCCCGACCCGGTCCTATAGCTCAGTTGGTTAGAGCACCTGACTCATAATCAGGTGGTCCTTGGTTCGAGCCCAAGTGGGACCACTTTTATACTCCAAAAGCCTTATAAACATTGAGTTTGTGCGGCTTTTTTTTATGGTCAGAAGCGCGAAGTTACTTAGTTGGTTTGTAAGTTTCAATAACCTGATAAATTTTGTATTTTGGCATAAACCGAAAGGTACATTTTTAAAATTCCAACTATGAAAAAGTTTTACCTATCAATTTTATTGCTTTCAGCAATACTCAATGCCCAATCCTGGCAATGGGGCAAGCGCGGCGGGAGCAATGACAATGTCAACAACGGTCCGGAAAAAATCAACAAGATTCTCACTGACGGGCAGGGAAATGTTTACGCCATTTCACCCGTAGGCGTCTCGGGCCTGGATGTGGACGGGCATGAGAAAGAAGCCTATAGCACGCCGGGAAGTACGGTCGGCCAAGACCAGATGATTGTAAGTTTCTCGTGTGATGGAACCTATCGCTGGTCAAAGGTTTTTGGCGGCTGGGGTAACGATACCAGTTCAGGGATGACCCTGGACGGTGAAGGAAATGTCTACGTGTCTGCAAACTTTGGCCTGACCTACACCGGGCATCCCGCAAACCAGATTGATGAAGACTATATCTTTCCCCAATCGGAAAGCAATGAGCTGACAGACAAACAAACTATTTACCTTTTTAAATATGACAGCAATGGAAATCTTCAGTGGGTGGTTACACCCCAACCGACCGATGTAACTATTGGCGGTATTGGTTCCGGTTACACGTTCGGATTGGAAACTGACGCAGCGGGCAACTCATGGTGGTGGATAAGTCTCAATCCCGGGGTTTATGCGAACGGCGCTTATACAGTTACGACGGCAGGATACCAAATTCTTAAATATGATGCGGGGGGCAATTTTATCGGCGGCTTTCCAATTGACATGCAATTTGGGGGTGGAATAGGTGCGAAGATGCGGCGTAATCCGGTTTCAGGTACAATCTATTTTATAGGATCCGCAGAGCCTTTTGTTGGCACAACAGCAACGTTCGGTGGGCAGAGTGTCACCAACCAACTCTATCTGGCAGCCTTCGATGCGCAAGGCAATTTTTTATGGAAGAAAGAAAGTTCCACAAATTCGATAAGTGCGAGTATTCTTGACTGCACGTTGGATGAAGATGGGAGCATTTATGTAACAGGAACCGGAAGACAAAACATGGCCTTTGACGGGCATATCTTTACGACTGCCGCCGGAAACTCCTTTCCTTACATAATGAAGCTCAATGCGAACGGCGATCTGATCTGGGCAACAAATTGTACGTCGGTCACCGCGACCTGCGGCGGCTACGGCATCACCAAAGGTGCCATCACCGGGAATTATGGGAATATGACCTGGGACGGACACTCGATCTCAGGATCGGGCCAGGGATATGACGTATTTTTTGCGCGCTTTGATCCCGACAACGGGCAAATAATAGGATTGGACGGCCTTCCTGGCGATACGGGCTATGTTGACTATGGGACGGCAGTTGCCAACGACCCGTATGGCAATTTTTACGTAGGCGGTTATTTCGGTCATTTCCTATACGCCAACGGACCAACTCCGATGGTCAACGAAGGGCCGGAGTCGGATTTCTTCATAGCAAAGTTCGGCACCGCAAATTGCAGTCTAGGAACGGCTGATAACGTCAAGCCTGAAATAAAGGCTTGGCCAAACCCGGTGGCTAAAATACTGAACCTTGAGAATCTGGATGTTGACTGTACCTATGAGTTATATGATGCAAATGGCAAAAGAGTCGGCGAAGGAAAACTGGCGGAAAACCGCAAGATCGATATGGAAAGGTATGCGCCGGGATTGTACCTGCTCAGGCTGCAGACAGCTACGGATGAAATGACGGTTAAGGTTATTAAGGAGTAATTATTTCGATTACTGAATCTGTTGGCTTGCTTACATCGTAACACACTCCCATCAAAGCCCTATCCCAAGTATGGATAGTGTATGGATAATGTATGTATAAAATATTTTCAAATAGAAGTTTAATACTCAAGCCTCGCCAATTCTATTTTTAATATCCTTCAACTCGCGCATCACATTCTCAAACATCGTCTTCGGGTTTTCGGGATCAATCTGCAAAGCGTCATCGCGGCCGATGTGCGCTACGTATTCCCAGATTTCAAGAATGTCCGACAGCTTGATTTTATACGGGCTGTAAATCACATTGTCGGGCGAAACCGTCAGAGTGTCGCCGCTTTTTTCAGCCAGTCGTTTATAGGTAATGCCTTCGCTTACCGTAATCAATATATAGGTCTTGTCTTTTTTGATTTCGCCGAGGTTTTCAATGTAGCGCCCGACGATAAAACTCTTGTCGTCATGCGGCGGCATCGAATCACCGCCAACCGGAAACGCTCTGAATTTTCCCGGACCCAAAAAAGGAAGTGAAATCTGCTGAAGGTTTTCAATGTACTCCGGATCGGCATAACCCGTCAAGTAACCGGCGCGCGCCTTATGCGGAATGATTTCAATGAGGTTATTGCCGTGTTGGTCAACGGCGAGCGGCAACACAATCCGGTTGTCGTCGAGTTTGAGCAGCTGGTCAATGTTGTATTTTCTGACGTCAATTGACAAAAGCAAATCAATGCTGATGTGAAAATGTCGTGAAATCTTCTTCAAAATCTCATACGGCGGTTCAATCTTCCCGCTTTCATACGGCTCGTATCGACCGCGTTTGATGTCAAGCTTTTCAGCCGTTTCATTTTGCGTTTCCTTACGGTTTTCGCGAAGGTATCTGAGGTTGTCTGAAAATAACGACATATGTTAATGTTGTAAGTTGCAACAACAAATGTACGTAACTTTGTTGTGAAATACAATAAGTAATTGAAAAAGTGCAAATTCAGGCTCAAAAACGGGAAATAGCAAAGCAGCTCCAGTCCAAAATCAACGCGATGCAAGGCTTGGGAAAACCCGTTTTAGGTCTTGAAAAATCAAAGCTTTTACCCTTTAATCGTGCTTTCCCCGATCAGGTTTTCCCCATCGGTGCCATTCACGAATTTACGAGCCATGCGCCAACCGATGCCGCTTCAACCACAGCCTTCATAGCGTCGCTTACCGGTAAAATTCTCAAGGACGGCGGTTTGTGTTTTTGGGTCGGTGCCGATAAAAAGATTTTTCCGTCGGCGTTGAAACATTTCGGATTGCAGCCCGACCGAATCGTTTTTATCAATGCCAAACCTAAAGATGCGCTTTGGATCATTGAAGAAGCGATGAAATGCGAAGCGCTGTCTGCCGTAATCGGCGAAGTGAAAGAACTCAATTTTACCGAATCGCGGCGTTTGCAATTGGCCGTTGAACGAAGCGGCGTGACCGGTTTTATCCACAGGATCAATCCGCGAGGTAAAAATGCCATTGCCTGTACCGCGCGTTGGCAAATCATCCCATTGCCAAGCGTTGCCGATGATGATTTGCCCGGAATCGGGTACAGTTGCTGGGATGTTCAATTGCTCAAAGCCAAAAATGGCCGGCCGGCTGCATGGCAGGTCAGATGGTCGAATAACAGTTTTGAACAGATTACCGAGAAACGACATATCATTCCACTAATCGAACGCCACGCAGGATAATGCCAAGATATGCGTCAATATGGTTTCCGTATTTGCTGACCGAATATACGGCGCGAAAAAAGCCCGAGTTCCGTCAGCTGCCGTTCGTATTGGCTTCACCCGAGCGCGGCCGGATGGTTGTGCGGTCAGTCAGCGCATTGGCCGCAGAAAAAGGCATCCGTAGCGGAATGGTGCTTGCCGACTGCAAGGCCATTTTTCCCGAATTGGAAATGCAAAAAGCCCAGCCTGGCCAGGCTGAAAAAATATTGAAGGCCTTAGCCGAATGGGCCATCAGGTATACGCCGTTTGCCGCAGTTGATTTACCCGACGGACTCATTCTAGATACCACCGGCTGCACACATCTCTGGGGCGGCGAAATTTCGTATCTCGAAAACATCAGATCCAAACTCGCGGGTTATGGTTATACCGTAAGGCTGGCCATTGCCGATACCATTGGTGCGGCTTGGGCGATGGCGCGTTTTAGCCGCGAGCCAATCGCAAAGCCTGGCTGCCAGAGAAAAGCGATCGAGTGTTTGCCGGCCGCCGCATTAAGGCTTGACGCCGAGGTTTTGGATCGGTTGAAAAAGCTCGGTCTGCACCGCATTGATAGTTTTATCGATATGCCTCGCGCCACATTGCGACGTCGTTTCGGGCCAACATTGGCCTTGCGGATCGGGCAGGCACTCGGCAGTGAAATTGAATTGGCAATTCCGGTAAAACCAACAGAACCGTATCAGGAAAGGCTTTCAACCCTAGAACCGATTGCAACTGCGACCGGGATTGTGATTGCACTCAGACAATTGCTCGAAACACTTTGTGCGCGGCTCGAAACAGAAGGTTTGGGCATGCGCAATGCGGTTTTCAAAGCCTATCGCGTTGACGACGACATCCAGCAGATCGAAATTGGAACTGGGCAGCCTTCGCGCAATCCAGACCATTTGTTCAGGCTTTTTGAAAACAGGATCGCCACATTACAGCCTGATTTGGGTTTTGAATTGTTTGTGCTCGAAGCGGTTAAAGTCGAAACCATTACCGATGAACAGGCTGCAATCTGGACGGCATCGTCACAGCATGACAGGAAAGTCGGCGAGTTGATCGATCGCATCGTCGCAAGAATCGGAAGCCGGTCGGTCAACAGATATTTGCCTGCCCAGCATTATTGGCCCGAGCGTTCAATAAAGCAGGCAATGCCTTTATGGGAAAAGCCGCAGGTCAGCTGGCCTGCAGATTTGCCGCGTCCGGTGCATTTGTTGCCGCATCCCGAAGCCATCGAAGTCATGGCATTGCTTCCGGATTATCCGCCCAAACGCTTTACCTATAGACAAAAGGAATATCAAATTGAAAAGTCCGATGGTCCGGAGCGCATCGAACAGGAATGGTGGCTTACTGCCGGGCTTTACCGCGATTATTATTGTGTTGAAGATGAAAACGGCGCGCGGTATTGGCTTTTTCGTTCCGGCCCGTATGAAAAAGGACAAACCCAATGGTTTATCCACGGTTTTTTTGCATGAGTTACACCGAATTACAAGTCACGACCAATTTCAGCTTCCTTCGCGGCGGCTCGCATCCCGATGAACTCGTCGGTCAGGCCGCTGCGCTCGGTTATAATCGCATTGCCGTTACAGATCACAATACGCTGGCAGGGATTGTCCGTGCGCATGTGGCCGCCAAAAAAAGTGAAAGTGAAATAAGCATCATCGTTGGCTGCCGGTTAAACCTGATCGACGGTCCGCCGCTACTGGCATATCCAACAGACAAAGCGGCTTATGCGAGATTGTCGGGATTGCTTTCAACTGGGAACAGGCGCGCCGAAAAAGGGCAATGCCATCTTTATAAATCCGATGTTTTTGCACATGCCGAAGGCTTGAAATTTATCGCAATTGCGCCGCTGTCACTCAATGCTGCATTTGATTTTGACGACGAATTCAAATCGTCATTGCGTGAATACAGGGATAATTTGGGTGACGCGCTTTATCTTGGCATGAACCGGTCATATCAGGCCAATGACAACAAACGCATGTTCAGGCTTTCCGAATTGGCCAAACGATTAGACATTCGGCCCGTCGCGACCAATGACGTCCATTATCATACAGAAGATCGCAGGCAGTTGCAGGATATTTTGACTTGCGTCCGCGAAAAATGTACGATCCACAACGCAGGGTTTCGTTTGCACCAAAATGCCGAGCGTCATTTAAAGACTGCCGAAGAAATGGAGCGTTTGTTTAAAGATTACCCGAATGCAATCGCCGCAACACGCGAAATAGCCGATGCCTGCCGTTTTTCGCTCGACAGTTTGGAATATGTCTATCCCCAATAAATCACTTCCGCAGGACGCACGCCGCAGGAAGAGTTGGAAATGCTGGCATGGCAAGGTGCAAAAGAGAAATTCGACGCTGAAAACTTTGAAAAAATTGCCCCGACGATACGCTATGAACTCGAATTTATGAAGCGTAAAAACTACGCTGCCTATTTTTTGACGGTTTATGATTTTGTGCGGTTTGCCCGTGAAAAGGACATTTTGTGCCAGGGCCGCGGTTCGGCTGCGAATTCTGTGGTGTGTTATTGCCTCGGCATCACTTCGGTCGATCCATCGAAATTCAGCTTGCTCTTTGCGCGATTCATGTCTGACGCGCGTGATGAACCGCCGGACATCGATGTCGATTTTGAACACGAAAGGCGGGAGGAAGTCATCCAGTACATCTATGAAAAATACGGCCGTGACCGCGCGGCGATTGTGGCCACGGTTACCCAAGTCCATTGGAAAGGCGCCATCCGCGACGTGGCCAAAGCAATGGGATTGTCAACCGATGCGATTGACCGTCTTTCCGCGTCGATTTGGGAATTCCGAGATGAGCTGGACGGCGAGCGCATTACATCCGAAGGCTTTAATCTCGCCGATCCGCATTTGGCCAAAGTGATTGATTTGACCAGGCAATATGTCGGTTTTCCGCGCCAGCTCGGGCAGCATACCGGCGGTTTTGTCATTACGCGGGGCAAGCTGTCGGATTTGTGTCCGGTTTTAAATGCCCGAATGGATGGCCGCACCAACATCGAATGGAACAAAGATGACATAGAAGCGCTCGGGTTTTTGAAAGTCGATGTGTTGGCCCTCGGCATGCTGACCTGTATCCGGAAGGCGTTTGATTTATGTGAGCAACATTATCACGAAAAATTGACTTTGGCTGAAATCAACAAAAAGGAAGAAGCCGAAGTGTATGACATGATTTGCGCGGCCGATACCTTGGGCGTTTTCCAAATCGAAAGCCGCGCCCAGATGTCAATGCTGCCGCGTTTGAAGCCGAAGTGTTTTTATGATTTGGTCATTGAAGTAGCCATCGTCCGTCCAGGCCCGATTCAGGGCGATATGGTGCATCCGTATTTAAGGCGTCGCGATGGAATCGATCCGATAGAATATCCGTCGGAAGAGCTAAAGAAAATTTTGGGCAGAACACTTGGCGTGCCGCTTTTCCAGGAACAGGCTATGGAGATCGCGATTGTCGCTGCAGGATTTACGCCTGCCGAAGCCGATGGGTTGCGCCGCAGCATGGCGACTTTCAAAGCCAAAGGAAAAGTAAGTGACTGGGAGACGAAATTAATTTCGGGCATGGTCAAAAAAGGCTATGACGAAGATTTTTCCAAGCGCGTTTTTCGCCAGCTTGAAGGCTTCGGCTCTTATGGTTTCCCCGAAAGCCACGCCGCGAGTTTTGCACTATTGGTCTATGTTTCTTCGTGGATCAAATGCCATTATCCCGACATATTTGCCACGGCGCTTCTCAACAGCATGCCGATGGGATTTTACCAACCCGCGCAAATCGTCATCGATGCGCGCAAACATGGCGTTGAGGTTCGTCCGGTAGATGTCAATCATTCCGAATGGGACAATATATTGGAAGAAAAATCGGGAAAGTATTTCGCCATCAGGCTCGGCTTCAGGCAAGTCAAGGGTTTGGGTGCCGACGACATTCAGTCATTGATTGCGGTAAGGCGGAAGCCGTTTCAATACGTGCATTCGATTTTGGACGCCGGCGTTTCAATGTTTGCGCTCGAGCGTTTGGCCGATGCCGATGCTTTCCGCTCAATCGGACTCGAGAGACGGCGCGCGCTTTGGGAAGTTTCGGCCTTGTCTGACAGCCCAATCGGGTTGTTTGAAGGCCAGCCATCTGAAAGCGCCAACGAACCGCAGCTTACTTTGCCGCTTTTGACCGATGCCGCACATGTTGTGGAAGATTACGCAACGACCGGTTTGTCGCTCAAAGCACACCCTGTCAGTTTTGTCAGGCCGCAACTCAACAGTTTGTGCGTGACACAGGCCGGCAATCTTTCGAAAATGAAAAATGGCGATGCAATAAAAGTTGCGGGGTTGATTACCGTCCGACAACGTCCGGGAACGGCCAAAGGAGTTCTTTTCGTAACGATTGAAGATGAAAGCGGTTTCGCTAATTTAGTGGTTTGGGAAAAAGTTTTTGAAAAATACCGCCGCGAAATCGTCCAGGCGCGGCTGCTGATGGTAGAAGGCAAATTGCAGATTGAAGGCCAGGTCATCCACGTGGTCGCGAACCGCTGTTACAATCTTTCGCGATTGTTACGAAATATGGCTACTACCGTGGATGCCGAATCTGCCGTATCGACATTATCTCGCTCAGATGAAAAAGATCCCGAAGAAGTGTTTTACAAAGGCCGAAATTTTAGATAATCTTACCAAAACCAGCAGAATAAGAACGCAAATACTACGTTATACAACCGATGAAAAATTGCCAATACGCGATAGTCGACATTGAAACCACCGGCGGCAATGCAAGCGGAAGCCGGATTACCGAAATAGCGATTGTGATCCACGATGGCACTGAAGTCGTCGACCGTTTTGAAACCCTTGTCAATCCCGAGAAGGAAATCCCGCTCCCGATTTTCGCCCTGACCGGAATCAACAACGAAATGGTCAGCGATGCGCCAATTTTCGATGACATTGCCGAAAAGGTTTTTGACATGCTGTCAGACCGGATTTTTGTCGCCCATAATGTCAACTTTGATTATTCGTTCGTCAGGCATCAGCTTGAAATGTCGGGATTTAAATGGACTGCGAAAAAACTCTGTACCGTTCGCGCCGCCCGAAAAATCAGACCCGGATTCGCGTCGTATAGTCTGGGAAATCTTTGCCGTTCGCTTGACATCCAGATTGAAAACCGCCACCGCGCGGGCGGCGATGCCGACGCGACGACGATTCTCTTTAAGCGGCTGCTTGAATGGGATATGTCAGGTGAAATTGAAAAAATGATCAAAAAGACGGCGCAGGATCAACGCCTGCCGCCGAATCTGCCGCCCGAGGATTTCCAAAATCTTCCCGAAAAGCCTGGCGTCTATTATTTCCACGACCAGATGAAAAAGGTGATCTATGTAGGAAAGGCTGTCAACCTTAAAAAACGCGTCGCATCGCATTTCAGTGGGCACAGCATCAAACCGCAGCGACAGAATTTCCTGCGTGACATTCACGGAATTTCGTTTGAGGTCTGCGCGACAGAACTGGTGGCCCTGTTACTCGAATGTACCGAAATCAAAAAACATTGGCCGGCCTACAATCGGGCGTTGAAAAGATTTGAGGAAAAATACGGACTTTATGAATATGAAGCTCGCAATGGTTATCGGTATTTGGCCGTCGGAAAACTCGGCAAATATCAGTCCTGCATCCGCTCGTTCCACAACGGTTACGAGGCGGTAAATGCACTTTTGGGGCTCGCCCGCGAGTTTGAAATCGACCATCGTTTTTGTATTTACGGGCCGCCTGTTGAATTCGATGCGCCGAAAAAAGCCGCTCAAACTGAGTTGCCCAATATAGATGATCACAATAATCGCGTTGACCGCGCGATTGAGTCGCTGTTTAAGAACAGGCCGAGTTTTGCAATTCTAGACAAAGGCCGTTCGGCTGACGAGCGCAGTTGCATCTGGGTTGAGGATGGCGATTTTTACGGAATGGGTTATGTTTCTTCGGATGTCGGTTTTGGCCAGCCGTCTGAAGTCCGGGAGTACGTGACGCCGTATCGGAGCAATCAATACATCATGCAATTGATTCATTCCTTCGCTGAAAAGCATCCGGGGAAAGTCAAATATCAACAGAACGGAGAATAATATGGACGACCGTTATAATCTGACGCGTTTTCTCGACGCGCAAAATAAGTTATACCCGACCGCGCTCGGAGAAGTAAAAAATGGCCAGAAAAAATCACATTGGATGTGGTTTGTTTTTCCGCAATTAAAAGGGCTCGGCCATAGTGCGACGGCGAAGTTTTATGGGATTGACGGAATTGACGAAGCGAAAGCTTATTTTTTGCATCCTGTCCTGTCTAAAAATTTAATAGAAATATCGTCGGCGCTTGTCGATACCAAAGGCAAATCAGCCAGCGAAATATTCGGCAGCCCTGATGACCATAAACTGCGCTCTTGTATGACACTGTTTGCCAATTTGCCGAATGCCGACCCGGTATTTAAAGATGTACTCGACAAGTATTTTGCGGGTAAACCGGACGAGTTGACACTCAAAATCCTCAACAATGACTACACTATTTAACGATACCGAACTATTTACGTCAGGAAACCGGGGCAAAGTTATTTTTAAACTCCCCGATGCCGAAGTGATGTTAATTGACAATTTTTTTAGCAAAGATGAATCCGATTACTATTATGCAGGATTGCTTGCCGATACGCAATGGCGCGAAGACCAAATGCCGATCTACGATAAAGTTGTAACCGCACCGCGAATGATCTGCTGGTATGAAGACAAGGGCACAATTGGTGAAAATACAGCGCCTGAACTGACAGGTGACCTCAAAAAAATCCGACAGCGCGTTGAATCGGAAACGGGTGAAAAATTCAATGCGGTATTGCTCAATCTTTATCGGAGCGGTCAGGACGGTGTTGCCTGGCACAGCGACAAAACCGATAAGTCCGGAAAAGATCCATTGATCGCGTCAGTGACCTTTGGCGAAACGCGGCTTTTTAGGTTGCGCCATAAATTTCGTCGGGATGTGCAGCAAGTTGAAATTCCACTGCATCACGGTTCATTTTTGCTGATGGCCGGAACAACCAACAGTTTTTGGGAACATCAGGTACCAAAGACCGCGCGAAATATCGAACCGAGGATCAACCTTACTTTTCGGCAGGTCATTCGTAACGATTGAGCCGCGACAATTTTCTTATCCCGACCCATTTCCATAGCTCGCCGACATAATAGTAGGCAATGACCAAGATGCCCAATGAAAATGGAATCACGGTATAGTATCGCAAACTGTCGTCTTCACTGAAAAACTCGGTTATCATCTAATAGGCATTGGCAATGATCCAAAAACATACGGCCAGGTTGTGGAGCAATTCGGCTTTGATGTGTCGCGTTTGCCATGTAATCAGGAAAGCGGCGCCAACCGTTGGCACGATCATGACTATTCCAAGTGGCCGCCAAAGCATAGCCCAGCAAACATCTTTGATCAGCCAGAAAACAATGTGAAGATTTTCGGTACGACGGAACCGCGCCGGGATTTGATACATTTCTTCGTTTGCCGCCATAAATTTTATTTAATTTGGGCAAACATAACAAATTATAGTTTTTGCGTCGCGACAATATTCCATTTCGTGCCATCGTGTTCGAGTAAATGGAATGCATCGACTGCAAAGGACGCCGAGAAATCCAGGTGTTCATATTCGGACCACGCTTTGTCGAAATTTTCACGGGTCAAATCGCGATAGGCAATTGTCATATGCGGGTGAAAATCCTTGTCAGTAGATTGAATGTCTTTCGGCAGCCGATTAGATAATTTTTCGATTAGCCTGGACTGCAGCGCGGTGAGGTTTTCCGATTGAACCGGACGTATAAAGATTACCGGACTGTGTTTATTGAATGCGCCAAAACCGTTTAGCGATAATTCAAACGGTGGCCGGTCGATTTTGAGTTTTGAAAACCATTGTAAAAGACCGCTTCGTTTTCCTTCAAAGATTTTAAACGGCGCCTTCAATGTGATATGCGGCATTACACGCAGCGCCCGTTTGCTTTCAAACCGGTTTGCAAAGTCGTTTTTGATTTCGGTCACGGCATCGGCAGTGATTTTTGGCGGGACGATCGCGATAAAAAACATCTTTTCCATCTAACTTCTTTCAATTGCGCTCACGCCTCGGGTCTTGTTTTTCGGTTAGGAATTGCCAATATCGTTTCGGGACATGACGAATGTGCAGTTTCATATTTTTGCGCGCCGGGATATTGGTGCTCCTAAAATAATCATTCCAAAGCAGACCATAAAGGCGTTCGTTGTCATGAATCAAATCATCGTCAAGAAAAGTGCTGCCTGATTTGAGCTCGGGCGTATGGTCAAGCTGGATCGCTTCTACTTTCTCACAATCATAATATAATCCATATTGCCGGCGCAAATCATAGATTATCCACCGCTGGTCGGCGTAACGGTTTTTGAAAAAGCCGGAGATAAGCGGCAGCACGTTAAAATCGGGTTCGATCGGCGCGTAGAAAATACCGTCCGCGGTTTGCTGGAATCGAATGAAGGCTTGCATCCGGTGACGTTCGCGATTGACGCTGCGGTCGGCTTGGGCTATTGCAATGACCGCGGGGTGACCGTAATTGTTCTGGGCGCCTTTCGCGTTGTCGAACACGTAACGCGAGAAATCGAATAAATGTTGAAAAACGTCTGAGGTTTCGGCCAGGAATGCTTTGTAGAATCGCTGTTGCCAATCAGGGGACAGTTTTCTTTCGAGTCCTTGCCAAACGCGTTTTGATTTGGATTGGTCACTGACAATTGTAACCTCATCACCGAGAATTGTGGGCTGGAACCGCGCGGCATCAATAAGTTGAACCGATCGGGCTTTGGTTTCGTAGAACTCATACACTGCGGTGAGCAGGCCTTCAAAAGTGCCGTCGAAAATATACGTTGTCATGTTTTTGGTCACGATTGTTGGTTGTTGGGGGCAAACCCCAAAGGTTTTCAAAACCTTTGGGGTTTATCCAATGTCCAAAAAAATGCCACTACAATCTAATCAAAAATAAACCGGAATATTACGGCTTTTCCGCACTTTTTGATTAAAATAGGCTCAATTGCTGTTGCGGCACTTTTAAATATTTACTCGAACTTTCACCCAAAATCAATCCCTTCACACGCATCGCGTCAGGTTCGTTCAACACAAAAACACTGTCGGCGCAGCGAATGAAATGTTTGGCGCGGTTCCACGCAATTCCCATTTTCTTCAATTGGTCCGAACACAGTTTGCCAAACTTACGCGCCTGCCAAATTTTCTTCGCCGACCCGACGCCAATTCCCGGGATGCGTAAAATCATTCTATAATCCGCCGTATTGATGTCGACCGGAAAATGATCCATATTGCGCAACGCCCAACTCAGTTTAGGATCGATATCGGCATCGAGATGCGGGTTTTTTACATTCAGGATTTCCTTTACGTCGAAACCGTAAAACCGCATCAGCCAATCTGTCTGGTATAGTCTGTTTTCGCGCAAGAGCGGCGGCTGACTGCCAATTGCGGGCATGCGCGAATCAAAGCTGATCGGGACGTAACCCGAATAATATACGCGCTTTAGGCTGTAATCCTTATAATACTGGTCTGCGCTGTACATGATTTCCATATCGGTTTCAGGTGTCGCGCCAATGACCATTTGCGTGCTTTGGCCTGCCGGAACAAATTTCGGGACGTGTTTGATCAGCTTCTTTTCGTCGGCCAACGCAATTATGCTGTCTTTGATGAATCCAAGTGGTTTTTTAACCTCGTCATGCGACTTTTCAGGAGCAAGCAATTTAAGCCCGGCCTCGGTCGGCATTTCGAGATTGATGCTCATTCTGTCGGCGTATAATCCGGCTTCAGTCAATAATTCCTCGCTAGCGCCGGGAATCGTTTTTAAATGGATGTAGCCGTTGAAATTGTTTTCAAGTCTAAGTTTCTTTGCGATCCGCACCAGGCGTTCCATCGTGTAGTCGGCGTTTTTAAAAATGCCTGAACTCAGGAATAGTCCTTCAATGTAATTTCGGCGATAAAAATTCATCGTCAAATCCACGACTTCATCAACGGTAAAAGCCGCGCGTTTGACATCATTACTTTTCCGGGAGACGCAAAAAGCACAATCATATATACAGTGATTGGTCAATAGGATTTTAAGGAGCGAAACACACCGGCCATCTTCGGTATATGTATGGCAAATGCCTGAATTGCTGGCGTCGCCAAGACCGTTGGACGTGTTTTTTCTATTGCTTCCACTTGACGAGCACGATACGTCATATTTGGCGGCATCGGCCAAAATCGATAGCTTTTCGCGAATGCGGTCTGACATGGGGAATGATTTAACGCGAAAGGTACGATGCGTTTGCCGGAAACATACATCAACAAAAGTTAAAAAACAAATGCCTTGTAAGAAAGTGAAACTAAATGCGTAAATTTTACGTTAATAAACGCCTTTGGAAGCGTTTTTTTAAGACTGAGGTTTTATTTTTGGCCCTCAAAAGATTGAGTTGATTTTGAGGACGTTATTTTAGATTTCTCAATAAAATTGGGTTTTTCGGCGGGTATTTTGTCGATTGTTCAAAAATTTATTTTAATTGCGAAAAAATTTTGTCAAAAAGAATTTTTATTTACTTTTACACCCTTATGAAAATTGTCCCAATGAGGTTATTGACGCTTCTGGCATTCATTATAATCCCAATGGCGACCTGCCTTGCAGCGCCTAGTGATCCGCCGCCACCGACCCCGCCGCCTCCGCCGGGACTACCTGTGGACAGCGGTCTCATATTCCTTTTGGCATTAGCGCTTTGCTACGGAATCTACAAAGTGTACAAATTCAACATCGATAAAAAAACCCAGCATTAAAGCCGGGTTTTTTGTTTATACATCAGCGTCGCTGACCGTAAAGTTTCGAGACATATTTGCCGATAACATCAAATTCAAGGTTGACTTTCGTACCAATTTCAAAGGCATTGAAATTTGTGTGCTCAAAAGTGTAGGGAATTATTGCTACGCTAAAAGCATCCTCACGCGAATCAACAACCGTCAAACTGACGCCATTTACGGTAATCGACCCTTTATCGATTGTGACGTTTCCGCCCGCCGGATCATATTCAAAAGTGAAATACCAGCTTCCGTTTGCCTCTGCAATTGCCGTGCAGACCGCCGTTTGGTCAACATGGCCTTGGACAATATGGCCGTCGAGCCGCGCGCCGAGCTGCATGCCACGCTCAAGATTGATCGAATCCCCAGTCTGCCAGTCACCGATATTGGTTTTTTCGATCGTTTCGCGTATCGCGGTCACTGTGTATTCGTCGGTATTGACCTGAACCACCGTCAGGCAAATGCCGTTGTGCGACACGCTTTGGTCGATTTTGAGTTCGGGCGCGAGCGATGATTTGATCGTGAGGTGAAGATTGTCGTTTTCGTTTTGGACGTTGGTCACGACACCGAGCGTTTCGATTATTCCGGTAAACATGGTATTGATGGATTCATTTGCATTTTTTCCAATTGAAGCTAAATAATTAGATTTTTTTCAGATTTTCTGTTTTTAGAGTTGCATGGCAGCGCTACGGAACCAGGAAAACGGAGAAATATCGAAAAAAAGAACATTTTGCAGCCAATTGGAAAAAGTTTAAAGTGGTTCTTGCTACATTTGCTGCTCCAAAAGTAGCTAATTCAAGGCAAATGGTCAAAAAAGCAGAAAATATCATCGTTGGGATTTCAGTCGGCGATTTGAATGGCATCGGCAGTGAAATCATTCTCAAGACGTTCGAGGATTCGCGCATGCTCGAGCTTTGTACGCCGGTGATTTTCGCCAATGTCAAAGTTTTGTCGTTTATCAAAAAAAGCTTCGAATCGACCTCAAACCTTCATGGTATCGACCATACCGACCAAATCATTCCGGGCAAGATCAACGTGCTCAACATTTGGCGGGAACCTGTGGAAATCAGGCCTGGCGAAAGTGATGAAAATGCCGGTAAATATGCGATCAAATCATTTATTGCTGCGACCGAGGCGCTAAAAAACGGCGAAGTCGACGTGCTCGTAACCGCTCCGATCAATAAATACAATATTCAGTCTGACGATTTCAAATTTCCGGGACATACAGATTACCTCAATCAAGAACTTGAAGGTAATGCGTTAATGCTGATGGTTCAGGACAATTTGCGTGTCGGCTTGCTGACCGATCATGTTCCGGTAAACGAAGTCGCGTCGCATCTGACTGAAGGTCTGGTCCGGATGAAAATCGAAACCATCCGACAAACATTGATTCAGGATTTCAGCATCACCAAACCAAAGATTGCGGTGCTCGGATTAAATCCACATGCCGGGGACGGCGGAGTCATTGGCAATGAAGACAAGGAAATTTTGCTGCCGGTCATCAAAAAGATGTTTGAAAACGGAACTTTGGTTTTCGGGCCATTTCCGGCTGACGGCTTTTTCGGAAGCGGGCAGTATGAGAAATACGATGCAGTTATTGCGGCGTATCACGACCAGGGATTGATTCCGTTCAAGACATTGGCTTTCGGCAAGGGCGTCAATTATACGGCCGGGCTTGACAAAATAAGGACGTCACCCGATCACGGTACGGCGTACGATATCGCCGGCAAGGGCATCGCCGATCACAATTCGTTCAAGGAAGCGGTCTATTTGGCGATTGATGTTTATAACTCAAGACACGAGTATGCAGAAATCAGCAAAAAGCCTTTGAAAATCAAAGACAAGCCGGCATAGAAAATATTTCAACAATTGCTTTTGCGTATTGCGATAAATTTATATCTTTGCGCGCTCAAATAATGGTGACATGAAAAAGCTAAATGAATTTTTAATCCCGTTTGTTGGGTTAAAAGTTGGCAAGCACCAGTTTGAATACCAGATCGATAAGACGTTCTTTGATCAATTCGAATACGATGAATATGAAGCTGTCGACATCAAGGTCAATCTGGCTTTTGAGAAGAAATCGACCATGCTCGAGCTCGCGTTCAAACACGCCGGAACCGTAAATGTTCCGTGTGATTTGACCGGCGAAATGTTTGACCTTCCGGTGAAAGGAAAGTTCAAGCTTGTGGTTCAGTTTGGCGAGGAATTCAACAATGACAATGAAGAATTGCTGATTCTGCCTCATGGCGAACACCAAATCGACGTGTCGCAGTACATCTACGAAATGATTGTGCTTTCGGTACCGTTAAAGCGGATACATCCGGGCGTCAAAGACGGCACTTTGGAATCCGAAGCGCTGAAAAAGCTAAAAGAGCTGGAGGTAAAACAGGTCAGGCCTGAAGAGAAGAAAGAAGAGACCGATCCCCGTTGGGATAAATTAAAACAACTGTTAAAAGATAAAAAATAGAATACAATGGCACATCCTAAAAGAAAAACCTCGAAAACGAGAAGGGACAAAAGAAGAACGCACTACAAAGCGACTGCTGCAACTATCGCGACTTGCCCGGTAACCGGCGAGGCACATTTGTACCACAGGGCTTACTGGCACGAAGGTAAAATGTACTACAGGGGTCAGGTTGTTATTGACAAGCAAATTGCTGCTGCCTAATCACGGCACCGCTTAATAAATATAAACTCTCACGTTGTGGGAGTTTTTTTTATTGGCACCAACTTTTGGGGTAAAATTACCGCTCGGTGTCTCTGCGGTTATCTTTTTTTTTCGTAATTTCCACCCCTTATTGAATCGCGTATTCCATAAGAAACTAAGCTCAATTCTATGAATACAATAACAGCCGCTATCACGGCAGTCGGTGCATATGTTCCGGATTTTGTCCTCTCGAACCAAGTCCTTGAAACCATGGTAGATACCAACGATGAATGGATCACCACGCGCACCGGAATCAAAGAAAGACGCATCCTCAAAGATAAAGGCAAAGGCACTTCTTACCTCGCCATCAAAGCCGCTCAAAACCTAATAGACAGGTCAGGATTAAACCCGCTTGACATTGATATGGTCATTGTGGCGACAGCAACGCCCGACATGCCGGTTGCATCGACGGCAGTTTATGTAGCCACACAAATTGGAGCAACCAATGCCTTTGCATATGACCTGCAGGCTGCATGTTCAAGTTTTCTTTACGGAATGTCAACGGCAGCGGCTTACATCCAAT
>JAEWLD010000236.1 GCA_023393485.1 Bacteroidota bacterium | reverse complement strand
TAATCAGGGTGCGCAACGGTCATGGACGCTGCTGTTTCCGCGGCGAGATTGTCGAGTTCGGAAGTAGTCACGCCGTCGTACAATCCCTCGATGACGCGCATGGCTACTTTTACAGAATCGACCAGGTCATTCAAACCGTAACACAATTTCTTGATTCGGTCCGTAATTTTGTCGAACATTACCGGCTCTTTGGTGCCGTTTCTTTTTACTACATACATAGGCTTGGTGTTTTGTGAGGCGACGGAATCCCTTCCACGCTTCTGGTTATTTGTATTTGATTTGAAAATTTGAAGATTTGAAAATTTGAAGATGAACGTCGTTCACAAACAAATGATTCAAACATTATTGTATTGAAAACCTGAAGCAAAATTCTACGATGCATTCTGCATTTTCAAATTAGCCTAAAAATCCGCGTCGAACGAAATCTTCTGGGCGTCGCTATCGCCTTTTTGCGTATTATTCATGACGCCTGCTTTTTGATACTCGGCTACGCGTTTCTCAAAAAAGTTCGTTTTGCCTTGCAGATTGATCATGTCCATGAAATCAAACGGATTGGAAGAATTGTACTCACGTGTACAGCCGAGTTCAACCAATAAGCGATCGGTCACGAATTCCAGGTATTGTGTCATCAGGTTTGCATTCATGCCGATCAAACTCACCGGCAACGATTCGGTGATGAATTCGCGTTCAATGTTGAGCGCGTCGACGATGATTTCCTTTATACGCGCTTTCGGCACTTTGTTGACCAGGTGATGGTTGTGCAAATGCACGGCAAAATCACAGTGAACGCCTTCATCGCGCGAAATGAGCTCGTTCGAAAACGTCAGGCCCGGCATCAATCCGCGCTTTTTGAGCCAATAGATCGAACAGAATGCACCCGAAAAGAAAATGCCCTCAACGGCCGCAAAAGCAATCAATCTCTCGGCGAACGAGTCAGAGGAAATCCACTTGAGCGCCCATTCGGCTTTCTTTTTAATCGCCGGAAAAACCTCGAGTGCGTTAAAAAGCTCGCTTTTTTCGGCTTCGTCTTTTACGTAAGTGTCAATCAACAGTGAATAGGTTTCACTGTGGATGTTTTCCATCATGATCTGGAAGCCGTAGAAAAACTTGGCTTCGGGATATTGCACTTCATTGACGAAGTTTTCGGCCAGGTTTTCATTGACGATTCCGTCAGATGCGGCAAAAAATGCGAGAATGTGCTTGATGAAATATCTTTCGTCGTCGTTGAGTTTATTGTTCCAATCAGTCAAATCCTGATGCAGGTCAATCTCTTCGGCAGTCCAGAAACTGGCTTCCATTTTTTTATACCATTCCCAGATATCGTGGTGCTTGATCGGGAATATTACAAAGCGGTTCTTATTTTCCTGCAGGATAGGCTCAATCTTGGCTGACATATTGGGGAAGATTATAAAGTCTGATTTAACAAATATTTAAGGTATTTTGGCGTTTACAAAGATTGGCATTCAAAATCAAAATTGAAAGGTTTACTTTTCCACAATCGCCAATAGTTTTTAACAACGGTCGCTCAGTGCGACGCCAAATTTTAAAAACGCAAACAGTTGTAAATTAACGTTTTGTAAAAGTTAAATTTTGGTAAGGCCTGAAAAATAAGGCATTGTTCAAATCGCCGAAATAACGCATTCTACCGAATTCGCCCGTTGTGTTTCTTCCACTCTTCGGCTACCTTTTCAAGTTCGGCATACCAATCCTCGCCAAAGCGGCGAATGAGTGCTTCCTTTACGAATTTATAAACCGGCACTTCCAGTTCCCTGCCCAGCGAACACGCCGGATCGCAAATGTCCCAATGGTCGTAATTGACCGCCGCGAACTCAGAAAAATCCTTGACGCGGATTGGATACAAATGGCACGAAACCGGCTTTTTCCAAGTAACTTTACCCTGATTGTAGGCCTGCTCGATACCGCAAAGCGCAGTTTTTCCATCGAATATCACATAAGCGCAATCCTTGTTGTCAATCAACGGGGTTTCAAGCGTACCGTCTGTCCCGACAATCCATTTGCCTTGGGCTTCAATTGCCGCGATTCCTTCAGGTCGCAAAAATGGTTTTACCGCAGGATAGATTTCGTCGAGGATTCGCGTTTCGTCTTCATTGAGCGGCGCACCGGCATCGCCATCTACACAGCAAGCGCCGTGACAGGCAGTCAGATTACAGACAAATTCCTTTTCAAGAATGTCTTCGGAGACGATGGTTTTGCCGAGTTGGAACATCGCGCAAAGGTAACGCAACAAAAACAGATATAGGGCGAAAACACGTTAAAAATTGTCGGCGATCTTATAGTCGGCTTTACGGATTGTTTTCGGTTGCTTTTCAAAACCCGTACAGGCAATCACTGCGTGGCCATTGTCTTTTTTACGCGTGATATCGCTCAACATCAACAGCGATTTTTCAGTAAATCCATAATCTGCCATCCGAAGCACAAACTGGTGGACACGCAGCTTTTTATACAGTTCCAGATAAGCCGCCTCGGCTTCGTTCGTAAAATAAAGTATTGCGATTTCGGTGTCGGATTCCGCCTTGACCCCGATACAATGATAACCGAGAATGTTTTTGTCAGGCAGTTTCGTATATTGATGTCTACTTGAAACCGGCCCTTTTTTGCCGTCTTCGAGCGGCAGGACTTTCGCCGCTTTGCCCAGCGATTTAAAAATCAATTTCCGGCCGATGTCACTCACTTCAAACGCCGTCGGGATAAGCTTCATAGAATGACCGAAATAGTCCGCGCCGGGTTTGATATGATAGGTCATCTCGAGTTTTTGCCCATTGACTTCGACTTCAAGTTCATAAGCGTAATCAAAAGTATAGACATCGCGGACGGCGTCGGCATTTGGTTTTTGCTGCGGGAAAGCCACAACAGCAAAGCAGGATAGCACAATTGTCAAAAAAATCTTCATCGGCGGTTTTTGTCAAAGGTATCCAAAATAGTTAACGCAATTTTAGCTATCTTTCCTTTTTAAACGCAGTACTTTTGCAGCCTCAAAAAAAGCTTGGAATGGAACTCAATTTTAGGGAAATCGCAACTGTTGGCATGGTACTTTTTGCCGTCATCGATATTGTCGGGACAATCCCGGTAATCGTTGATTTGCGAAAACGCCACGGCCATATCGAATCTGAAAAAGCCGCTTTTGTTGCCGGATTGATCATGATTACATTTCTCTTTGTTGGCGAAGAAATCCTCAACCTGATTGGGATTGACGTCAACTCGTTTGCAGTTGCCGGTTCGTTCGTATTGTTTTTTATCGCACTTGAAATGATTCTCGGCATCCGGATTTACAAAGACGAGGAATCGGCGTCGGCATCCATTGTCCCGATTGCATTTCCGCTGATTGCCGGAACAGGCACGATGACAACGCTTCTGTCTTTGCGCGCCCAATACCAGACCGTAAACATCATCATCGCGATCGTCCTCAATATTATTTTGGTTTATGCCGTATTGAAATCCTCGGCGAAAATCGAGCAAATACTGGGGAAAAACGGGCTTAATGTCGTCAGGAAAGCGTTCGGCGTAATCCTTTTGGCCATCGCTGTTAAATTATTCGCATCTAATGTTAAAGCGCTGTTTGCGTAAATGTGTTTTTTACTACTTTTATCGGCAGATTTACTTCCCAATGAAAATATTCACTTTTATATTGGTCTTCCTTGCGCTCGCATTGATCGTATTCAATATCACGCTGCTTGACTTCAATAACCTTTTCGAAGGCGAGAGCATGATTGCGCTGATCGGGATTGCCGCGTCACTTTGTGCGGTGTTTATCCTGATTATTTTCAGAATGTCGAAAATGGTCGAAGAAAAAATGAACGACAAATAATGTTCGATGTCCTTATTATCGGCGGCGGCGTTTCGGGGATTTCGTGCGCGCTGATTCTGGGTTCCGCCCATAAAAAACCTTTTGTAGCCGATAAAAAAATCGGCGTTATCGCCCACCAGAAAACCTCTTCGCTCCAGGAAGCCTTGTTCAACAATGCGTATGGAATCGCGCCCGGAAAACCAGGAGCCGAATTGCTTGTTGAAAGCACGGCGCATTTGGCCGCACAATATCCGCACGTTGTCCAGATTGCCAATGAAAAAGTGTTGAATGTCGATGGCGAAGCCGGAAATTTCACAGTTACCACCAATAAGCAATCTTACCAGACAAAAATTGTCGTTGTCGGTGTTGGCTATTCAAACACTTTCGCGATTGACGGCTTGATGCAGTATGTCATGCCGCACCAAAAGGCCGCGCCTGAAAAAAGCCGTATCCAGCTCAAAAACGTTGACCATAAAGTCGACGACGGAATTTACGTCATCGGAACACTTGCCGGCTGGAGGAGCCAACTCGCGATTGCGGCAGGAAGCGGCGCCGCGGTCGCTACCGACATTTTGACTTTTTGGAATGATGGCAATCCGTCGCAAAGTCACGACAAGATTAGGTGATTATTATAAATTTTAAATTCTAAATTTTAAACAGGGAAGACCGAAGCGGAAAGTTGATGCCAACTCCGCCATTTTTCCCGGTCCGACAATTCTTTGGTTAGGCCGGAAGAAGCAAACAATTTAAAATCTAAAATTTAGAATTTAAAATTTCCTTCACCACCGGGTCTTCCCGAAGTGTAATCTCAAAGTATTTTTCGTCACCGAACAATTGACGTGCGAATTCCGCGGTCAGATAACGTTTGACCATTGCCTTGTTTTTGGCCAGGTCGAGCTCGACACCGTTTTCCGAAAGATATGATTTGAATGCATTGAAGTAAACGTCGGTTTGCTCCATTTTCTGCAAAAACGCCGAATAAGTAATCCCCGAAAATGGCTTGCGATTCTTGTCGAGCTGCTCAAAAACGAAATGCCCCACGACGCCCGATTGCATCAGATAAGCAATACTTTCCTGCCCGTGCCCGGCTTCCAACGGAACAAAAATGTCGGGAACAATTCCGCCGCCGCCATAAACGATACGGCCGTTTTTGGTCGAGAATTTAAACGT
>JAEWLD010000193.1 GCA_023393485.1 Bacteroidota bacterium | reverse complement strand
GTATGGCAAATGTTGGAACCGGTTGTAATTTTTGAGTTTTCGGTACTGTAATTCCGCAAAATTTACTAATTTTTAGAGTCGATAACGCGATGATTCCAAACTCTAAATAACACCGATGTACACCTTATCAAAAGCCGAACGTTTCAACCGTGAAGTGTTGTCAAAGTTCCATGTCTACAACAGCGTATTTCTGACCCTGCCGTTCCACGAAATCGACAATACCGGAACATTGCTGCCGTTGTTTGCCGACGCGTGTCAAAAAGGCTTCGCGGCCGGACTCTCGCCAATGGCCATTTTTGATGCATTTGCCGACAAATATTTGGAAGATGCCGACCAGCAGCAAAAAATCGACCTGATGTTCCGTTTTATCCAATACATTGAAAGGCAAGTCGTGTTATTCGATGCGATAGAAGATGCGGCATTTCCGATTGTCAATAATCTCGAGGGAAAAGGCTCGCTGCGCGAAGTCAAAGACAACACAGATTCTGATACGGCGCGCCGGGAGTTGCAGGAATTCCTCGATTATTTCAACGTCCGGACAGTATTGACCGCGCATCCGACACAATTCTATCCCGGATCGGTGCTCGGTATCATCACCGATTTGACCGAGGCCGTCAGGGCCGACAATCTCAATGACATCAAGCAATTGCTTTCACAACTCGGCAAAACGCCTTTTATCAAAAAGGAAAAGCCGACGCCATATGATGAGGCCGTAAGCTTGGGCTGGTATCTTGAAAACGTTTTTTATGACACAGCAGGCGAAATAGCCAATTACGTTCGAAACAATTTATTGCAGTCCGATGCCGGCCATCCGATACTCAGCATGGGTTTTTGGCCTGGCGGCGACCGCGACGGCAACCCTTTTGTGACCGCCGCGATAACGATGCATGTTGCCGAAAGGCTGCGCAGCATATTACTTAAAAAATACCACAGCGACTTACGGAAACTAAGGCGCAAGCTCACTTTTACAAAAGTCGATGTCATCATCACCGAACTCGAGGACAAAATGTACCGATCGGCCTATTACGCCGACGGTGAAATTTTCATTACGCGTCGGGAATTATTGGCGCAGCTCGGAGAAATCAGAAATCTGCTGATTGACGAGCATCAGTCTTTGTATCTGGAAAACGTCGATGAATTGATTGGTAAAATTCATTTGTTCGGATTTCATTTTGCGTCGCTCGACATCAGGCAAAATAGTAAAATACATCTTCAGGTAATGGATTGTATTTTTCTAAAAACCAACATTTTAAATAAAAAATACGCTGAATTGGACCCGGCCGAAAGGTTGTCATTGCTCACCAAAACGTTCGATGTGATCGATTGCGAAGAGCTCAACGACAATGCGCGGCAAACCATCGAATCGATAACGGCGATGCGAAAAATCCAATCGCAAAACGGCGAATATGGCAGCAGCCGGTATATCATCAGCAATAACGAGAATGCGGCCAACGTGATGGAAGTCTTGGCGCTTTTTGAAATGGCAGGCTGGCCCAATCCGACAGTAGATATCGTGCCGCTATTTGAAATCATCGATGACCTGCGCACAGCCGATTCCGTCATGGCGCAATTGTACGGCAATGAAAAATACGCGGCACATCTCAAATCGCGAGGCAACAAGCAGACCGTGATGCTCGGTTTTTCGGACGGCACTAAAGACGGCGGTTATCTGATGGCCAATTGGAGCATTTATAAGGCGAAGGAAACCATTACCGCAGTGTCGCGGGAATTCGGGATCGACGTCGTGTTTTTCGACGGACGAGGCGGTCCGCCTGCGCGCGGCGGCGGCAAAACACATCAATTTTACGCCTCGCTCGGGCCTGAGATCGAAAACCGCGAAATCCAGCTCACGATCCAAGGCCAGACAATCAGCTCAAATTTCGGGACGCCGGATTCGTCCCGTTTTAACCTCGAGAATCTGATCAGTGCAGGCATTTACAATCATCTGTCGGGAAAAAACAAGGAACGGCTGAGTTCTCAAGACAAAGCAATTCTCGGGCAACTGGCCGAAATCGGGTATGCCAAGTACATCGATTTTAAAAATCATCCGCAATTTGTACCGTATCTTGAGCAACGGAGCGCGCTTAAATATTATGCGCGAACCAATATCGGCAGCCGCCCAAGCAAACGAAACGCCGGCGAAAAACTCAATTAATCAGACTTGCGGGCGATTCCGGTTGTCGGTTCATGGAGCCAGCTCAAGCAAAACGTACCCGGTTTTTTTGGCGTGGGCGCGGCTCTCAGGCATTTCGATGAAACCGGGCAATGGCATAAAATTCAGGATTTATATGATCGGTCGCTGTTTTTCAGGACGTTGCTTGAAACCAGCATGATGTCGCTCGCCAAATCGTTTTTGCCGCTCACCGCCTATATGAAAGACGACCCCGAATTTGGCCCATTCTGGCAGATTATCAACGGTGAATTTGAAGAAACCAAACGATTCCTTCTAAAGATTTCGGGGCACGACGAATTGATGGACAATTATCCCGACGGCAAAGCATCGGTCGCGACGCGTGAGCAAATTGTGCTGCCGCTGCTGACGATCCAGCAATACGCGCTGATGCGTATCGACGAATTGACAAAAGACCAATCCGAAGATCCGCTGTTGGCGACGTATGAAAAACTCGTAATCCGCTCGCTGTTCGGCAATATCAATGCGAGCCGGAATTCAGCTTAATGACACAACCAAAAAACCCATGAAAACAACACAATTGACACCAGGCGAATATGCGCCGTATTATCAAGCTTACATCGACGCATTCGGCGATGGCGACCTATTTGAAGAACTCGAAATCTCAATCCACGAATTCATCCGCTTTGTCCAGGAAATCCCACTGGGCAAACACGATTTCAGATATGCTGAAGGCAAATGGACACTCAAGGACATCATCCAGCATTTGATTGACGCCGAGCGGATCTTCAGCTATCGCGCGCTGCGGATTGCCCGCGCCGATTTGACACCGCTGCCCGGATTTGAGGAAAATGCTTATGTTCCGGCGGCAAACGCCGATCGGAGGCATCTCAAAAGCCTGCTGGAGGAATTTGCCGTCGTCCGGCAATCTACCCTGACGCTGTTTAAAAGTTTTTCAGAAGAAGATCTGCTTAGAAGAGGCACGGCGTCAAACGTAGGTGTTTCGGTCCGTGCGCTTGGCTTTATCATGGTCGGGCATTTGCGCCATCACAAACGCATTTTCAAGGAGCGGTATTTAATTGATCAGGTATTGTAAAAAAAGGAACCTTTTGGTTCCTTTTTTTTTAATCTTCTTCTTCTTCATCGTCATCATCGTCCGGAGAATCGCCGTCAAAATCGTCGTCGTCGTCGTCTTCTTCTTCGTCAGAACCGCCCGGATCTTTGGTGACGTCGACTTCTTCTTCATCGGCATCCGGATCAACCGCATCCTCATCTTCGTCGATCGCCTTGATATTGTCGATTGGTTCTACAATTGCATCGAGATCTTCATCTTCATCCTCGAATTTTTCGAGCCTGCTGGCGAGTTTGGTTCCTACTTTCACAAGGTAGATTGTGTCTTCGGTACGCACTTCAACGGCCTCAATCAATTCATTTTGTGCATTCCTGAAACGCACGATGTGTGAGTCATCATAGCCGTCAGGAAATTTCTCAACCAAAAGGTTAAGGATTTCATTGGTCAGTTTAGAATAATCAACAATGATTCTTTTCATAAATATTATAAGTCAAGTAGGTAAGCAAAAATCAGCGGGGCTACAATCGTCGCGTCTGACTCGACAATGAATTTCGGTGTCGTGATGTCAAGTTTGCCCCAGGTAATCTTTTCGTTCGGAACGGCGCCCGAGTATGAGCCGTAACTCGTTGTTGAATCTGAAATCTGACAGAAATAGCTCCAAAACGGAACATCGTGCATTTCCATGTCCTGATAAAGCATCGGCACGACGCAAATCGGGAAATCGCCGGCAATACCGCCGCCGATCTGGAAAAATCCGATGCCTTTTCCGTCGCAGTTATTCTTATACCAGTCGGCAAGCCACATCATGTATTCGATGCCGCTTTTCATCGTCGTCGGTCTGAACGTCCCTTTGATGCAATACGACGCGAAGATATTGCCCATTGTTGAATCTTCCCAGCCCGGAACCACGATCGGCAGGTTTTTCTCGGCCGCGGCAATCATCCACGAATCTTTCGGGTCGATTTCGTAATACTGCCCAAGCACGCCGGAATTGAGCATTTGGTACATGAATTCGTGCGGGAAATAACGTTCGCCCTTTTCGTTGGCATTGTTCCAGATGTCGTACAAATGGGACTGCAGCCTTCTGAACGCTTCTTCTTCGGGTATGCATGTATCTGTGACGCGGTTGTAATGGTTTTAGAGTAAATCCCATTCTTCGTGCGGCGACAAATCGCGATAATTCGGAACGCGTTTGTATGAATTGTGGGCGACAAGGTTCATGATATCTTCCTCAAGATTGGCTCCGGTGCACGA
>JAEWLD010000178.1 GCA_023393485.1 Bacteroidota bacterium | reverse complement strand
GGCGTTATCGGTATTCGCCGCCTGGCGTCCGTTTCTGCTTAAGGACATCGTCGATGCGTACATCGGCAAAAAAGACGCGCACGGCCTGCTTCTTTTCGTAATCTACATGGCCATCGTGATGCTGCTTGAGGTGGTTTCACAGTTTTATTTTGTTTATTGGGCCAACTGGCTCGGGCAGGACATCGTCAAAGACATCCGACGGAAACTTTTCGCGCACATGCTGAGTTTCAGGATGCAGTATTTTGACAGTGCGCCGGTCGGCCAGCTGGTGACGCGCGCGGTTTCTGACATTGAGCAGATTGCGCGTATTTTTAGCCAGGGCTTGTTCATGATCATTTCGGACATGCTCAAAATGGTCGTCGTGCTCGGGATCATGTTTTACATGAACTGGAAACTGACCTGGATCGTGATTGTCGCGATGCCGATATTGGTCTACATCACCCGGATTTTCCAGCGAAAAATGCAGGTTACATTTGAAGAAGTCCGCAATCAGGTGGCCAATCTCAATACATTTGTGCAGGAGCGCGTCACGGGAATGAAAATCGTCCAATTGTTCAACCGCGAGGAAATCGAGGCCGGGAAGTTTCGCGAAATCAATGACAAACACCGCAAAGCCTGGGTCAAGACCATTTGGTACAACTCGATCTTCTTCCCTATTGCCGACATCATTTCGTCGCTGACTTTGGGCATGGTCGTCTGGTATGGGGGCATCCGGATCATCGGCGGCGATAATTTTACGACCTTCGGCGATTTGTTTTCATACACGATGTTCATCGGGATGCTGTTCAACCCGCTGCGCCAGATTGCCGATAAGTTCAACGAGATGCAGATGGGCATGATTTCGGCCAACCGCGTCTTTGACATTCTCGATACCACGAGCCATATTCAGGACACCGGCCGAATCCTTGCGCCGGATTTCGCGGGCAACATCCAGTTCAAGGATGTACACTTCGGTTATACCGAAAAAGAAGAAGTCATCAAAGGCGTCAACCTCGACATCAAAGCTGGTGAAACCGCCGCAATCGTTGGAGCGACCGGCGCCGGCAAATCGACGATCATCAACCTGATGAACCGATTTTATGAACTCAACAGCGGCGAGATCTGCATCGATGGCGAAAATATCGAACATTACACTCTGGCGTCGCTCCGCAGGCAAATCGCAGTCGTTTTGCAGGACGTCTTCCTCTTTGCCGACACGATATTGAACAACATCACGCTCAACAACCCCGATATTTCTCGTGAAGACGTTATTGATGCAGCCAAAAAAATCGGCGTCCACGACTTTATCATGAGCCTGCCACAGGGCTATGATTACAACGTCAAGGAACGCGGTGTGATGCTTTCGTCGGGACAACGCCAGTTGATCGCGTTTTTGCGCGCGTATGTCAGCAATCCGGGGATTTTGATTCTGGATGAGGCGACGTCGTCCGTCGACACGCATTCCGAAGAGTTGATCCAGCGCGCGACCGAAGCCGTGACCACAGGCCGGACGTCGATCGTAATTGCACACCGATTGGCAACAGTAATCAATGCCGACAAAATCGTCGTGATGGACAAGGGCAAAGTCGTCGAACAAGGCACGCACGCCGAATTGCTTTCTAAAACCGAAGGCTATTACAAAAACCTTTACGAATCCCAGTTCCTCGCCGTCGAAGCTGACGACGCCGACGGTTACAACATAGACGACAATCCGATTTTGACCTGATGAAGCTCAAAGCCAAAATCGGTCGTTTTGCCATTGCGCTTTTTGCGTGCCTGTTTTTCGACATAGCGATTGGAATTGCGGGCCCTTTCGTCGGCCCGGATTCGCCTGCAATAATCAGTTGGCCAGTGTCTTTTTTAAAAGTGCTGATCGCTTATCCGCTGAATTTGATTGACCGTACTTACCCATATTACGCAATCGGGCCGCTGTGGTTCCACTTGACATTGATGGCCGTCAATAATTTGTTCCAGGCGACGGTGTTCTATATTATTTGGAATGAAATCACCAAAAACCGCCAGCGCAGATCGACCACTCAAAAAATGAATTAAATTGCGTAATTTCGCATACGAAAAATAAAACTGCGGGAATTTCCCATTAAACCATATCATACAATGAAGTACGACATCATCGTTTTAGGAAGCGGACCCGGCGGATACGTCACCGCCATCAGGGCATCGCAACTTGGCTTTAAGACAGCCGTCATCGAAAAGGAAAACCTTGGCGGCGTTTGCCTCAACTGGGGTTGCATCCCGACAAAAGCACTTTTGAAATCGGCGCAGGTATTTGACTATCTCAAACACGCTTCAGATTACGGATTGACCGTTACTGCATTTGACAAGGACTTCAGCGCGGTCGTATCACGTTCGCGCAGCGTTGCCGACGGCATGAGCAAAGGCGTCCAGTTCCTGATGAAGAAAAACAAGATAGACGTCATTGAAGGCACAGGCAAATTAAAGCCAGGCAAAAAAGTCGACGTGACGGCTGCCGACGGCAAAGTCACGACTTATGAAGCCGATCATATCATCATCGCAACCGGCGCGCGTTCACGCGAGTTGCCAAACCTGCCGCAGGACGGCAACAAAGTTATCGGTTACCGCCAGGCGATGACGTTGGAAAAACAGCCAAAATCGATGATTGTAGTAGGTTCAGGCGCCATCGGTGTTGAGTTTGCACACTTCTACAATTCGATGGGCACCGATGTTACGATCGTTGAATTCATGCCGAACATCGTTCCTGTTGAAGACGAAGACATCTCAAAACAAATGGAACGCTCAATGAAAAAAGCGGGCGTCAAGATCATGACCAATTCGTCGGTCGAGAAAATCGATACTTCGGGCGCAGGCGTCAAAGCGACTGTGAAGACAGCTAAGGGCGAAGAAATTCTCGAAGCCGACATTTTGCTTTCGGCCGTCGGCATCAAGACAAACATTGAGAACATCGGTCTTGAAGAATGCGGAATCGCGGTAGACAAGGACAAAATCATGGTCAACGCGTATTATCAAACCAACATCCCAGGTTATTATGCAATCGGCGATGTTGTTCCCGGACAGGCTCTTGCCCATGTGGCATCGGCTGAAGGCATTACCTGCGTCGAGAAAATCGCGGGCATGCACGTTGACCCGATTGATTATGGAAATATTCCGGGCTGTACTTATGCATCGCCTGAAATTGCTTCGGTTGGTTTGACTGAAAAGCAAGCGAAAGAAAAAGGTTACGAACTCAAAATCGGGAAATTCCCGTTCACGGCATCAGGTAAAGCCAAGGCCGCCGGAACGCCTGACGGCTTTGTCAAGGTGATTTTCGATGCCAAGTACGGCGAATGGCTCGGCTGCCACATGATTGGCGCCGGCGTTACCGACATGATTGCCGAAGCCGTCGTTGCGAGAAAACTTGAAACAACCGGTCATGAAGTCCTGAAATCAGTACACCCGCACCCGACGATGAGCGAAGCTGTGATGGAAGCCGTTGCCGATGCCTATGGCGAAGTGATCCACCTCTAAAATTCCAGTTTATCAATAAAGCCACGGGTCTGAAGATTCGTGGCTTTTTATTTTCTGCCATCGTTTAAAATTTACAATTCACAGGTTATTGACAAAAAATAGTGAAAAAAAATTATTGTTGTGATTTATTTTCGGTTGGATTTAATCGTAAAATTGTTAAATAACCTAAAAACAAAAAATTATGAATTGGTATTTTAAAGTATTGCGGCAATATGCCGATTTTAATGGCCGTGCAAGGCGTAAGGAGTACTGGATGTTCGTATTGTTCCAAATCATTTTTGGCATTGTGTGCATTATGATTGACGGCGGTCTCGGCACCAATTTCTCGCCGCTGCCATACGGATATGTATATCTGGCATTTGGTTTATTGACGTTGATACCCGGTATTGCTGCTGTGGTAAGGCGATTGCACGATATTGGAAAAAGCGGTTGGTGGTATTTATCGTTTTGATTCCACTGGTGGGTTTCATCTGGCTTTTGGTCCTGCTCGTCAAAGAAGGCGACCGAGGCGAAAACCAGTACGGCCCGGACCCGAAAAGCGAGCCCGCTTTGGTTTAACCGACGTTTTAATCCGGCATCAGTCGCGAAATTTTTCAAAATTCTCAAATCCGTTTCCCTTGCGAAGCGGATTTTTTTTATTGTCAATCGCGCTAATTTTTTGATAGCTAACCACTAACAT
>JAEWLD010000156.1 GCA_023393485.1 Bacteroidota bacterium | reverse complement strand
GTCGTGGCGTTATGGCGGACGCACGGTTTTCGGGAAAGCCAAGCCGCCCAAACCCGGAAATAATCAACTCGATTTATTTGACAATTGATCTGTTTATGACATCCATTCGGTAGATTCTAAAATTCGCGAAAATTCCGAGGCATTTTCCCATCGTTGGCGAACGGCTTCGCTTTCAATGGCTGTCAATCGCTTTTTATATTCGGGCAAAATTCCATTGGCGGTGATATAATTTGCGGCCTGCCCAAACGAGCTTTGCATGCTTTTGTAGAACGAACTGTATCGCATTTCGCGCCTGGCCGAATATTTCTGGGCGGTTTCGATGTTAAACAACATCAGGTCGGCCAATGTATGCGCGTCTACGCCAAGGGTCAAAAAATGCTTGATGAATTTTTGCGCTGTCGACCGTCGCAGTTTGGCACGCCGTGATTTTAGCGGGAAATATTCGTTTGAGATTTTGGTTTTCGCCTCGCCTATCAGTTTTTCTTCTTTTGGATTGAAAACGAAATCATAGTAGGTTTTGACATCCGGAAACTTGTCATACAGTTCAAGTAACTGATCGGCTATCTGCTCCTTGTCGAGGCTTTCAAGGTATTTTTTTAAATCGCGTTTGCTCATGCGTAAATTTATGAAATCCGCAATGCTTTTAACAGCGGCGAATGCAATTTACTCTGTATTTTTGCCTCATCAAAAAATCACGACCAAATGATAAAGACTTTTAAGATTGTAGCGCTTCTGGAAGGCATTTCGCTTTTGTTGCTTTTTTTCTTTGCGATGCCGATGAAATATATATTTGACATGCCTGATTTTGTGCGTGTGATCGGGATGGGACACGGATTGCTTTTCATAAGCTATGTCATTTTGGGGTACATGCTCAAATCTGAAGAAAATTGGGATAACCGAAAATTCCTGATCGTTTGTGCGGCATCTGTTGTACCGTTCGGGACTTTTTACGTTGAGCGGAAATATTTCAGGAATGCGTGATTCGCGCCGTATGTAAAACCCCAAAGGTTTTCAAAACCTTTGGGGTTTACATTAATAAAATCTCATTCGATTCCATTCAAAGCGAACGCGATGATTTCCTCGTGGTCAAAAGCCAGCGCCGGTAAATCATCCACGGCAAACCATCCTATTTCTTTCGCATCATCAGCCGCAACGGCCATTGTGTTCCCGGGTACAAATGCCTTAAATGCTACCGATACCGTATGATGCCGCGGGTCGCGTCCCGGCTTGCCGAAAGCTTTGAGTTGTTCGGCGTGGTCAATTTTTACCGAAGTTTCTTCCTCAAGTTCCCGAATCGCTGCATCTTCAAGGTCTTCGCCGTCATCGACAAAGCCGCCTGGCAATGCCCAGGAATCTTTGAAGGGTTCATTTTTTCTCCTGATTAACAAAATCTGCAAATTGCCGGCTTTTTTGCGGAATATCGCCGCATCGACGGTTAAAAATATATTTGAGGTTCTCATATAAACAATATTAGTAAGAAAAAGTTACATAATTTCAATGTGGCTAAATTCAGGATTTATTAAAATTATACCATTGATTTTTAAATAAATCGCATATATTTGCCTTAACTAACTTTGGATTCACGCCAAACCAACAAACCATTCATGAGAAAACAATTACTTATTCCATTTGTTTTATTGGGCTGTATGGCTGCCAATGCGCAAAATGACTCGATCAAGAGTGACCGCGTCATGGACTCTGACCCAGAATCTTACCACAGATGGACCATTGAAGCCGGCGTAGGTCAGTCAAAAGGCGTCAGGCCGTATGCTCCGGGTTTTTATTACAGCAATCCCAACACTCATATTAAGACAGACATCAACCATTTCGACGTCGGTGCGCGTTATATGGTCAGTCCTAAATTTGGTGTCAAATTGAGTTTTTTCTATGATGATTTGCAAAACCAGGAAGGTTCGGGCTCTGAAGAGTTTGAAATGCAAGTGCTTGGCACGGGAATCCAAGGTGTTGTAAACGCAGTGCGACTGTTCTCTTTTGAGGAGCGTGCCGGACGTTTCGGACTCCTTTTCCACGGTGGCTTCCAGGTGAGTCAAATGACGCCGCAAGTCGGGCCAAATGAAGGCCAGGAAGAATATAACGGTGGCGTCATCGCTGGTTTTACGCCGCAAATTCGGCTTTTGCGCAGCTTAGCCCTATATGCTGATTTTACTTATCACGCAAACTTCAGGCAACATTATAACTGGGATGGTTCTTATGCTAAAGCCGAAGACAACCTCGCCGGCAGCATGTATACATTTTCACTCGGCCTTTCTTATTCATTCGGACGCGTCGGCTTGCACGGCGATTGGGCAATCATTCCCGATGCGCAGTCTGAACAACTCGCCGAACTTGACCAGCGCATAGGTGAGCTCGAAACAATGATGAACGATACTGATAAAGATGGTGTGCCGGATTACCTCGACGTCGAAAACAATTCGATTGCGGGCGTGGCCGTAGATACTAAAGGCCGTATGGTTGACCTGAACAAGAACGGCGTAGCCGACGAACTTGAGAAATATGTCGAGACACAGGTCACGACAGCTGCCGAAAAGAACAACAATGCCGAGGTCATCAAGCGTTTGATCAACGAAGGCTACGTATCTGTTTTCTTCGATTTCGACAGCACCAAGCCAACACCGCAATCCACACAAAACATGTCATTCGTGTTGACTTACTTAAAAAACAACCCGGATGCGACACTTGAAATTGCCGGCCACGCCGACGAAATCGGTTCATCTGCATACAACACGCAATTGTCGCAAAAACGGGCCAATACTGTCCGCGATACTTTGATCAAGGCAGGCATCGGCGCAGACAGGATTACAATTACTCCTGAAGGCGAGGATACTTCTGTTGATAAAAATTCGACAAGTGCCCGCAGACTCGTAAGAAGAGCGACATTCACAATCAAGTAAGAATATTGATAACTAATAAAAAACCGCTGTTTCCGCAGCGGTTTTTTTTATATCTTGAAAATAAAAATGGAAGCCAGGGACACAATCATTGTTGAATTGAGAGGTGCGGCCGAAGGTACGACAGACAACAGCTGCTCCGAAGAGAAGTTCCAAAATCAAGTCATCAGGCCAATCTTAAAGCTGCAAAACGACCTGTTTCTTGATGTTTTCAGGAATTATGTCGCCAAGTATAAAAATGACTTTTACGCCTACCCTGTCGATAAGAAAATGCAGTATATAGACAATGCGATACACAAAGACATCAAGTTTAGGAATTCACTCAAAGGCATGGTGATCGCACTTTTCACCGTCGCCGAATACAACGAGTATATCAAGAATTCCTCAAACCTCAATAAGCGCATGATGAATATGCTTATCGAACGTCTGAAAAGCCAGGTAATCCTATTTGAATTGCAGTCTTAATTTTTTGGAAAAGTCAAAATAGCGCTTGTACCGTGGCCTTCGACGCTCCGGATTTCGAGCGCGATGCCAAGTAGCCCGCAAAGCCGTTTTACAAGCGAAAGTCCGAGTCCTGTTCCTTTTATCGACGGATGTTCCGTAGGTTGCGAACGGTAGAAATTTTCATATATCTTATTGAGATCGGCCGCTGCGATGCCAATGCCGTGGTCGATGAACGCACAATAGATGGCGTTCCGGTCTTCAGACAATTCAATTTTGACTTGCGAATCAACCGCCGAATATTTCAAGGCGTTCGAAAGCAGATTGTCTGTGATCATAGACAAAAGATAAGCATCGCTGTTTACGAAAAAGTGGTGCGCGAAGGTAAAATCGATGGTAATTTTTTGCGCCTCGATTCTAGATGAAAACCGCTCGAGTGACTCCAGAATGATTTCGCCCAACGAAACCTCGGCGTTTCGCGGCACGATTTTCTGGTTTTCAAGCCTGGCCAGCAGCAATAATTGGTCTACAAGATGGTTGAGCCTGTCTACCTCGTTGATGCAAAATCTAATTTTATCCTGATATTCGTGAGTGTCACGCGGTTTGCGGATCAACACTTCAAGTGTGCCTTTTACGATGGCAAGCGGCGTACGCAATTCGTGTGACGCATCGGATGTAAATTGCTTTTCGCGTTTGATTGCATTTTCGACCCGGTCAAGCAGGTTGTTGATCGTCGTTGAAAGGGTAAACAACTCATCGCGATTGGGCGGAAGCTGTATCCGATCGTCAAAATTATTGTTGGTGATGCTGCTCGTTGTATCGATGATGTGCTGAACAGGCCTGATGCTTTTGCCGGCAATCCAACGCGCCACTACGAAAAGCACGACCAAAACCAGCGGAAAAGTCACAAAAAGTACAAACCTTACGTTGTCCACAACAAGCTTCGGCTGTTCGATAGACATCGCGATGACTGCATAGCCGATCCGGCGTCCTCTGTTTACAAGCGGCGTCTGGATTTGCCTGATATGGATATTGCCGAGTTTGCCGTCGTGAAAAATATCATTTTGGTCTTCGCGGTAAAATTGGAGATGACCGCCTTTAAGGTTCGGCGATTGTTCACGAAATTTACCGTTGCGGTCGAGAATCTCAACGAATATCGGATTGACTTCTATCTCGGTGTGCTCACTCTCGGACCATTCATCGGGTTTTACCAGGCGCGAGGTGTCTTTAAGTTTTTTGACATCCTCGATGTGCCGCTGGACCTCAATACGCAAGTCCCGGTTGATATCGGTCATTGCCGCGGTCGACACCACTACATAAATCAGCACGAAAACCGCCAATACGATCAGCGCCGTACTCAGCAGATAATAAAAAGCGATCCTGTCTTTGAATGATAAGCGCAACATTAGAGATGGTCTTCTGCAATATAACCAATGCCGCGGATTGTCCTGATATAATCCTGTTCTTTTTTGAGGTTCAGTTTTTTTCGCAACGAATTGATGAAGACATCAATCACGCCGGTATCGTACTCAAAATGGATGTTCCAGACGTCTTCAATAATGCTGTTACGGGTACAGACGATGCCTTTGCGGCGGATCAGGTATTCGAGCAGGTCAAATTCCTTTTGCGTCAATGGCACTTCGACGCCGTCATTAAAAACCTGCCTGGCGGCAATTTTCATGGTGATGTGGCCGAGATTCAAGTCAGCGCTGGCTTGCACCGGATGCCTGAGTTGCACTTTGATTCTTTCGAGCAGCTCCTCAAAACTGAATGGCTTTTTGATATAATCATTGCCTCCGGCCTTTAATCCGGCGATGGTTTCCTGAATTGTGTCTTTTGCCGTAAGAAATATGACCGGCGTGGCTTTATCGGTCTCACGGAGTTTTGTACAAATCGCGAGCCCGTTGAGTTTTGGCAACATCCAGTCAAGCAGAATCAGATTGAACGTGCCGGTTTTGGCCAGATGCAACCCTTCGATGCCGTCATATGCCAAAGTCACTTCATAGCCTTCTTCTTCCAGGCCCTGATGGAGAAATTTAGAGATACCGGCTTCGTCCTCAATGATCAGGATTTTCATTGTTTGCGTATTGTCGATTTGAGTTTGTCAATGTA
>JAEWLD010000019.1 GCA_023393485.1 Bacteroidota bacterium | reverse complement strand
CGCGTTCGTATTTCGATCCCGATATTGAAAAATGCATCCTCGGTTTGAAATGTGTCGAAAATCCCGGCCGAAGCTACAAATACCTGAGCGGCAACACGCAATTGCTGGCGATGATTCTCGAAAAAGCCACAGGCCAAAGCCTCGCCGATTATGTATCCGAAAAATTCTGGAAACCGCTTGGTGCAGAAAACGATGCATTATGGCAAACCGATGAAAAAGACGGCATGGTCAAAGCCTATTGCTGCATCGCTTCAAATGCGCGCGACTTTGCCCGGATCGGCAAATTATACGAACATTACGGAAATTGGAACGGCGAACAAATCCTTGACAGCGCGTTCGTCGCCAGGTCAATCGTGCCGCGCTTTCCCGATTCTCCGCAGTACGGTTACGGCTTCTGGCTTGCCGAGTTCAAAGGTAAAAATGTGTTTTACATGCGCGGCCATCTGGGCCAATACACAATCGTGATTCCCGATGACGGACTCATCATCGTCAGGCTTGGGCAAGGCCGTCTGGCCAATGTCGACGGGCCGCATTCAAAGGATTTTTGGGTTTATCTCGAAGAAACGTATAAAATGTTGGCCAGGCGAAAAAAATAATATCGGCTTACGCCGGTTTTTTTGTCCAATAAAATACCAATCGGTATATTTTTTTGTACTTTTGGAAATATGGAAACCAAAGCCGAACGCACAAAGCGATTCATCATCGAAAAAACAGCGCCGATTTTCAACAAGAAAGGCTTTGCCGGCACGTCGCTCAATGACATGATAGACGCGACCGGATTGACAAAAGGCAGCATTTACGGCAATTTCGAAAATAAAGATGCTGTTGCGGCCGCATCGTTCGACTACAATTACAGACAGATCGCGAAACATATCAAAAGCCGGTTTGCCGAAAGAGATTCGGCGATTGCCAAGTTGCTGGTTTATCCTGAAACGCATCGCAGGATTCTCGACCTGTCAATTCTCGACGGCGGTTGCCCAATCTTAAATACTTCGGTTGATGCCGATGACACGCATCCGCTGCTTCGCGAAAAAGCTATCGGCGCGCTCAGGAATTGGCAGGCTGGAATTGTCAAAATTGTTAATCAGGGAATCGACGATGATGAAATCAAACCCGATACCGACGCCGCAAAATTCGCAGCAATCCTGATTTCACTTACCGAAGGCGCAATCATGCAGGCCAAATTGACCGGCAAGACTTCGGAACTCGATGCAAGCATGGATTTCCTAACGGATTTAATCAACCAACTAAAAAAATAATCATGAAAACAGATTACCTCGAAAGCGCGATCAAGCAGTTTGAATATTATAAAATGCTTGGCGAAAAAACCATTGCGCGCGTGCCCGACGACAAACTTTCGTGGCAATACAATGAAGAAAGCAACAGCATCGCGACCATCGTAAAACATCTGCACGGAAATATGCTTTCGCGCTGGACCGACTTTCTGACTTCGGATGGCGAAAAATCGTGGCGGCACCGCGACGCCGAATTTGACAACGACGTGCCGTCGCGCGATGAACTGACGAAGCTCTGGGACGACGGCTGGGCTTGCGTTTTCAATGCGCTCAATCCGTTGACCGATGAAGATTTGACCAAAATCGTCTACATCAGAAATCAAGGCCATACGGTTACCGAAGCCATCAATCGTCAATTGGCGCATTATCCGTATCACATCGGACAAATCGTTTTTATCGGCAAAATGCTGCTCGACAGCAATTGGGAAACGCTGTCAATCGCGCGCGGAAAATCAAATGATTTCAACGCAGACAAGTTCTCGCAAGAGAAACACAAAGCACATTTTACCGATGAATTCATCAAAAATCAAAACGATGGTCAGCGCTGAGAAGGCCGGGAAATTCGCATCGGAGTGGATTGATTCGTGGAACCGGCATGATATTGACGACATTCTTTCGCACTACGCAAATGAGTTGAGGTTTTCGTCGCCATTGGTTGCAATGCTTAAATTCAATGACAGCGGAATAATAACTTCAAAGCAGGAACTCGCGCGATATTTCAAAGTCGGGCTTGACGCTTTTCCCGACCTGACGTTTAAACTGCACAATGTTTTTAGCGGAAACAATACTGTCGTACTGTACTACGAATCGGTAAATAACAGGATGGCCGCCGAGGTTTTTGAACTCAACGACCAGGGAAAAGCGGTCAATGTTTTTTGCAATTATTCAAACGAACCTTCGCATTACTGATGGATTTCTCACTAGACAAATCATTTCAGATTTTATCGGGGACGCCGCTGATTCTGCAAACCTGGCTCGCACATCTCGATGGCGGATGGCTCGAAAACAATGAAGGCGAGAACACCTGGTCTGCCCTTGACGTGGTCAGGCATTTGGTTTTGGCCGAAAAAACGAATTGGATGGTTCGGACAAAGAGTATCCTATCGGAATCAGCCAACAAAGCGTTTGTTCCGTTTGTCAGGATGGAAAATGATGAATCTGTGACGATAACCGCAGCCTTGGCGGAGTTCGCAAAACTTCGCGCAGCTAACATCAATGAACTGAAATCGCTTCGGATTTCGGCTGACGACCTTGAAAAGAGAGGCATTCACCCTGAATTCGGAAATGTTACTTTATCGCAGCTGCTCTCAACCTGGACTGTTCACGATTTGGGCCATATCGGCCAGATTTCACGTGTGATGGCCAGGCAGTACAAATCCGCGGTCGGACCGTGGGCAGCTTATTTGTCGATTCTCAACAAATAAGCTCTGGCTATTTCCCGATAACGTTAACCATTGCAATTATGATTGGAAGCTAAGCAGTTATCGCTTAAATTTATAAGCCTGAACCAATCAGCGATTACTAACCAAGAACACGACAAAAATGGAAAACGGAAACGATATCAGTAACTGCCCCTTTCACAACCAACAAAGCGCCGGCGGCGGCGGAACCCGCAACGAAGACTGGTGGCCGAATCAATTAAAGCTCAATATTCTTCGTCAGAATTCGCCGGTGTCAAACCCGATGGACAAGAATTTCAATTATGCCGAAGCCTTTAATAGCCTTGATTTTTACGCGCTCAAAAAAGATCTTCACGCCCTGATGACCGATTCGCAGGATTGGTGGCCGGCAGATTTTGGGCATTACGGCGGGTTGTTTATCCGGATGGCGTGGCACAGCGCCGGAACGTATCGCGTACACGACGGACGCGGCGGCGGCGGAGCAGGACTGCAACGATTTGCGCCACTTAACAGCTGGCCTGACAATGTAAGTCTGGACAAGGCACGACGGCTATTGTGGCCAATCAAACAAAAGTACGGCAGCAAAATTTCATGGGCCGATTTGATGATTTTGGCGGGAAACGTCGCCCTTGAATCAATGGGTTTCAAAACATTCGGTTTTGGCGGCGGACGCGAAGATGTCTGGGAAGCCGACGAATCCGTCTATTGGGGTTCAGAAGATAAATGGCTCGGCGGCGATTTCCGCTATTCGCACGGCTCTGAAGGCGTTGCGCGCCACAGCGTACTTTCGTCAGACGATGATGCCGATGGCGATGTCCATTCGCGCGATTTGGAAAAGCCGCTGGCCGCCGTACAAATGGGCTTGATTTACGTCAATCCCGAAGGCCCGGACGGCAATCCGGATCCGATTCTGGCTGCCAAAGACATCCGTGAAACTTTCGGCCGAATGGCGATGAACGATGAGGAAACCGTAGCACTGATCGCCGGCGGGCATTCCTTCGGCAAAACCCACGGCGCTGCGCCGTCGACTTATGTCGGTGTTGAGCCTGAAGCCGAAGATATCGAATCGCAAGGCTTTGGCTGGCACAATAAATTCGGTTCGGGCAAAGGTGCCGATACAATCACCAGCGGGCTTGAAGTTACCTGGAGCAAAACGCCGACCCAGTGGAGCAACAGTTTTTTTGAAAACCTGTTTCGCTTTGAATGGGAATTGACAAAAAGCCCTGGCGGTGCGCACCAATGGATCGCTAAAAACGCCGATCCGATTATTCCCGACGCTCATGGCGGCCCGAGCAAATTGCCGACCATGCTGACCACTGATTTGTCGCTACGGGTTGATCCAATCTATGAGAAAATATCTCGCCGTTTCCTTGAAAATCCCGACCAATTCGCGGATGCGTTTGCGCGCGCCTGGTTTAAACTGACGCACCGCGATATGGGGCCGAAAGCGCGTTACCTCGGCCCGGAAGTTCCAGCCGAAGAATTGATTTGGCAAGATCCAATTCCTGAAATCGACCACGATTTGGTTAGTGAAACTGGCATTCTTGCGCTAAAGGCAAAAATTGCCGAATCGGGCTTGACAGTTCGCGAATTGGTGTCAACAGCTTGGGCTTCGGCGTCGTCTTTTCGTGGTTCGGATAAACGCGGCGGCGCAAATGGCGCACGAATCAGGCTCGAGCCGCAAAAGAACTGGGAAGTCAACAATCCGCAACAATTGCAGAAAGTCTTATCGAAACTCGAAAATATCAAACAAGAGTCTGACAAAGACATTTCACTCGCCGATTTGATCGTGTTGGCCGGAAATGTCGGCGTCGAGATTGCGGCGAAAGCTGCAGGTCAAAAAGTAACGATGCCATTTAGGCCTGGCCGAATGGATGCCTCGCAAGAGCAGACAGACGTTGACTCGTTTGCATTTCTTGAACCGATTGCCGATGGGTTCAGAAATTATCGAAAAGCAATTCGTTTCCCGGTTTCCACCGAAGCCTTGCTGGTAGATAAAGCGCATCTTCTGACGCTGACGCCGCCTGAAATGACCGTATTGGTTGGAGGATTGCGTGTGCTCGATGCCAATCATGACGGCTCAAAACACGGTATTTTCACTGACAAGCCAGGACATTTGTCCAATGATTTTTTTGTGAATCTGCTGGATATGGGCATTGAATGGAAAGCCCGCACCGCCGACAAAGAACTTTACGAAGGCCGCGACAGAAAGACAGGATTTGTACGTTGGACTGCAACGCGTGCCGATCTGGTTTTTGGGTCGAACAGTGAACTCCGCGCAATTGCCGAAACCTATGCGAGTTCGGATGCCAATGAGAAGTTTGTCACCGATTTTGCAGCCGCGTGGACCAAAGTCATGGACGCCGACAGATTTGATTGAAACAAATTTTATTGTTATAGAGGTGAAGCCGCATTTATTGCGGCTTTTTTTATAAACTTTTCAAAATATCGTGTAAGCGTTTGGCCATGATAAAATGTTAAATTTAAAAGAGTAAAACCAAATTTAACATGTTCAGCAGAATGCAACTTTTGGCTACGCCGGGTGAGATTTCACGTCGGTTCGGGGTCGGATTATTGGCCGCTGAACGGTTCGCGCCTGACAGTTTCATCAATGCATTCGATCATGAAAGACATCCGGTGATCACCTCGGCCAACCCTACTGTTGCCGATTGCAGTTATCGATGGGGATTGGTGCCGCCAGACTGGCAAAAGTCACCCGAGGCAATTTGGAACCATACCATCAGTGCAAAATTGGAATACATCGGAAAGCGATATGCATGGAAACAGGTCGCCAACAACCGGTGCTTGATTCCTGTGACAGCCTATTTCGAATTTCACTGGAACGATAAAAGGGGAAAGTCCAAAACAAAATACATCATCAGAAATCGTGAAGTACCGATTTTTGGGCTTGCCGGACTGCATTCAGAATGGGAAAGCGCCGGCCATGTGCTTCATACTTTTGCCGTTTGTACGACGATAGCCAATGAAATCATGCAGTTCGTCCATAACAAGGACGCGGCGCGCAATTATTTCCGGATGCCGGTCATGCTCAACGCCGGCGATGAATTCGAATGGCTCAACCCTGGGAACGACTATCTGGATTTTGCCTATCCGAATTACCAGCCTAAATTATTTGCCGAACCTGAAATCGAAGCGTTTCAAGGCGTGCTTTTTTAACTGGCCAAAACGTGGCGCCGATCCATGAATTTAAGGATTCCGGCGGTGACCAATGCGCCAAATAAATAATAACCCATAGTCATCGATTTGGTTTTTGTGGTTTTTTTCGTTTGCGAGCCGTTAAGGCCAAGCGCAGAAGGCAAAGTGATTGCGCCGGTGCCGGCTGTCACGCCGAGACCAACCGCTTTTGGCCAAACGTGTTTTGGGTTTCCGGCACCGATCATCGCAAAATACATTGTGTTTGCCACAAGGTCTGCGCCTAATGCCGTTGCGTATAACTTATCTTTACTTTGGATGGGTTCGCCGGCTTCAATCGCTGTTTTCTGAACGGCCTCTTCGCCTAGTTTGTCAAGCCTCGGCGCATTTTTTACGTTTTTTTTCAGGGCTTCGTGGAGTAGATTTACGGCTAAAGCGCCGCCAAGTCCGGCCAATAGGTTTCTTGCGGTTTTCATGTGTTTTGTCATTTAGTTGTTTTTGTTTTTTGCTTTTTCTTTTTCGTTTGCGAAATATTCTCGGGCGCGCTTTAGGCCTGTTGCGATTGCAATGCCTTCATCCGCACCTTCTTCCAAAAGCGCATTGGCAATTTCCACGGCTTTTTCCCGTAATTTTTTGGGCTGGTTTTTATAGGATGGCGGAAAGTCGCCGTTATACCAAGGCATAGTTTCGCATTTTGCGTAAAGTTAGCTTTGGCCAGCGAGAAGTTCTTTATGTGATTTTGTGCGAAGTTTGTAGGATTTAAGGGTTCGGTTAAGGTCAGGCTTATGACTTTTCGTAGACCGCCACGCAACAAAAAAAGCCCCGAAGGGCTTTATCTGTCAAACGACCCGCCGTGTTGCTGGCCGGTTTCCGCTTTCGCGCCGGTGTCGGGAATTTTTTGTGCACGAACGGGCGGAAAGTACACGTTCCCTCACAGCCTCCTCGGCGAACTGACTGCCCGTCATCTTCGTACCGTTTGGCAGATGATTAAAGTTACACATGAAAGTTGGCCAGGCCAAGCATTTTAAGTCGAATTTAACCGCAGATATTTTGTAAAAAAAACCGCCCCGCGCTGTAAAATTCAATACGGCAAAAAAATGTAGCTTGATTAAAAATCCAAGCCATGATTAAGAAAGGACAAAAAGTGAAACAGGAGTTTGGCGGCCCGGTCATGGTCGTCATTGATTTTGAGCCCGAGTTTATTGAGAATGTGATTACCGAATGGGAGGATGAGCAAGGTAATGTAATTACCGGAAAATTCATGGAAAGCCAGCTTGTCAAAGCCGAATGAAAAATGCGGTTTTCCCGTACGGCAATCAGTGGCTTTTTGCTAATTTTAGCCGATAAGCCAGCACCATGATCCACAAAATTCCTTTAGACCAGATTCTTTTTCTTGATATCGAAACCGTTCCGCGCCTGGAAAATTACAATGACCTCGACGACGAATGGAAACAATTATGGGAACAAAAAACGCAATATCAGCGGCGCGACGAATATACGCCCGAGGATTTTTATGACCGCGCCGGCATTTGGGCTGAGTTTGGGAAAATCATTTGTTTGTCTTGCGGATTTTTTACCTTGAAAGGCGATGTAAGGCATTTCCGGGTAACGTCATTCATCGGCGAGGAAATTAAAATCCTGAACGACTTTTCGAACCTGATGGCCAACCATTTTTCGGGGCCGCAACATTTACTTTGCGGGCATAATGCCAAGGAATTTGACTTGCCGTTCATCGCGCGGCGAATGATCGTCAATGGAATCGAAATCCCGAACAAGCTCAATCTTTTTGGCAAAAAGCCGTGGGAAGTGCCACATCTTGATACGCTCGAACTCTGGAAATTCGGCGATTATAAACATTTCACGTCTCTTAAACTTTTGACCAAAGTACTCGGCGTTCCGTCGCCAAAAGGAGACATTGACGGCAGTCAGGTTGGTCACGTTTATTATGTTGAAAAGGATATTGACCGCATTGTTACGTATTGTGAAAAGGACGTAATTGCCGTCGCGCAGGTGTTTTTGCGATTGCGGCGTGAAGAGATTTTGATTGACGATGAGATTTTACACGTTTGATTTCGGCGTTGCAACGCTCGGCAAAAGCTGATCGCATTTGCCTCGCGGCCGCGCTGTCCGCTATAGTCCTCGCTGCCGCTGCGGGCTGCCGCTGCCATCGCTAACGCAGATTGATGAATGTCCTATGGACGAAAGCGGGTTGGGACTCTGAACTTGTTTCAGAGTCTGTCTAATGCGTCATCATCCTGAAGAAAAAATTAAAGTTGAAAACCAATTCATAATTCGGTTACTTTGCCGTTTTGCCACTTTGTAACTTTGACTATTTTTACAAAAAAACGCAAATGGTTTTAAGCAGGTTCTGGCTCGTCATTTTCATCTCATCAATCGTATTTATTGTGGCGGGCGTTGCGCTTTCCCATAGTTATTCGATAGATTTTGTCCTCAACGGTAAAAAGGATGACCCGGTCTTGATTTCCGAAAAATACCTGAACGAATTGCCGAAACCATTGCAGGATTCAATCAGCAAGTCAAATGAAAAAACTTTCGTAGTCAATAGTGTCACGGCAGATGCAGACACGACCTATGTCTATAAAAACCAAACGGTACAAATCTACAGCGGCGTCCAGAAATCCGATGGGCTGCTTCCAACCTGTAAAACCACGCTGATTGACTTGATTCTGCCGCTGATGGCCTATCTCGTGTTTTTCTGCGGCTTAATGCAATTGCTGATTGACTCCGGCGCCGCTGAAAAACTCGCCAAAATGCTGAGTCCTGTCTTCGTAAAAGTATTTCCTAGCGAGCCAAAAGGGCATGAATCGATATCATTCATGACGCTTATTTTCGCCACGAATTTCCTTGGCCTTGATTCCGCCGCAACGCCGTTTGGACTAAAAGCGATGGAAAGCCTGCAGGAACTCAATCCCGACAAACAACGGGCGTCAGATGCGCAAATCATGTTCATGTGCTTACATGCAGCTGGACTGACGCTGATTCCCACATCGATTATCGGTTATCGTGCGGCAGAAGGCGCAGAAAATCCCGCCGACGTGATGCTTCCGTGTATCATTACGTCTTTCGTCGGCACAATTGCAGCGTTTTTGATCATCGGCATCCGTCAGCGTATCAACTTTTTGAGCGTATCATTGATTGCAACACTGATGACGTTGATTGGCGCGATAACCGGTTTGATGTTTTATATCAACAGTCTCGATATCATCGAAAAGCACTCGTTTACCGGCAATTTGTCGGGATTGATGCTGGTCGCGATCATTGGCGTCACGTTGGTCTTTGCCTGGCTGAACGAAAAGAAATTCGTAGCGAAAGGTACTACGATTTTTGATTCGTTTGTTGATGGCTCGCGAAACGGAATGACCACGGCCGTCACGATTTTTCCGTATGTTTTGGGAATGCTCGTTGCGATTTCGTTATTCCGGAACAGCGGTTTGTTTGAAATAATCTCGAACTGGATCGCTTATGGTTTTGCATCAGTCGGCGTGGCCAAAGAAATCACCGATTCACTGCCTGTTGCAATGCTTCGTCCATTTTCTTCGGGCGGTTCTCGCGGATTTATGATTGATGCGATGCGCAGTTTTGGTACAGATTCGTTGACCGGACGCCTGGTGTGCATATTCCAGTGTAGCGCAGAAACAACTTTTTATGTGATTGCGGTGTACTTTGGTTCGGTCAAGATAAAAAACACCCGATATACCCTCGGTGCAATGCTGCTTGTCGATTTGATATGCGTCATTACTGCAATATTCGTGGCCGGATGGTTTTTCTAAGCAATAAATCGATCTATGGAAGACATTTTTAACAAACAGGACAATCAAGGCATTGTCGAACGCATCAATAAGTTGACACCCGAATCACAAGCACTCTGGGGTAAAATGAATGTCGCGCGAATGCTCGTGCACTGCCAGAAGCCGATTGATGTTTTAACCGGCAAACTGCCACTCAAAAGCGGATTACTGGGGTTTTTGTTCGGCAAAATGGCAAAGAACAACTTTTTGAAAATGCGGGGTTTTGGGAAAAATGCCCCAACCCATCCGAAATTTAAAATCAAGGACAATCCGGATTTTCACAAAGAAAAGGCGCTGTTGGTTTCAATGGTCGAAACATTGGGCAGCCTCGGGACCGAGTCGATCGCAATTGATACGCATCCGTTTTTTGGGCCGATGACCAATGAAGAATGGGGTTCACTGATGTACTTGCACCTCGACCACCATTTAAAACAATTCGGGGCTTAAAAAAACACAAATGAAAACAGCAGAGAAAGTTCTCGTCGGAATAATAACAATCGGTTTTGTGCTCAAGTTATTGCACGTTCCCGGCGGATCTGTCGCCTTGATTTTATCTCTCAGCTTGCTTTCATTGTTTTACTTTGCCGCATCGTACTTTTTGTACAACCCAACAAATATTCTAATTGTCGATGGTATCAGTTATAAAAAGACTGATACAATGAAAGTACTGTTGGCCGTCCTTACGGGAATGTCTATGCCTGTGGCGCTTATCGGCCTATTGTTCCGATTGATGCATTGGCCCGGAGCTGCGGTCATGTTGTTCGTCGGAGTAGTGACCATTGCGCCAATCGCGATCGCCAACTTGATACTTTTCCTGAAAAGAAAAGATGATTTTTTCAGGCAAGTCGCAATCCGTACGGTTATCGTCGCAATATTATCTGCGATTGGGTTGGCGTTTTATTGGGCGTGATTATCCAATGGCCATTTCGGGAATTTCACCTTCGATGATCAAGTCCGCTTCAGTTGATGCGATGATGTGCTCGACTGAAACCCCGGGCGCGCGTTCCAATAATTTAAACCCTTTAGGCGTGACTTCCAGCACAGCCAACTCAGTTACGACTTTTTTGACACAGCCTACTCCGGTGAGCGGCAATGTACAACGCTTCAAAATTTTTGATTCGCCGGCTTTGTTGACATGCATCATGGCAACGATTATATTTTCGGCCGATGCCACCAAATCCATCGCGCCACCCATGCCTTTGACCATTTTACCTGGAATTTTCCAGTTGGCGATATCGCCATTTTCAGCCACTTCCATCGCGCCAAGAATCGTTAAATCAACTTTTTGGCTTCTGATCATGCCAAAGCTGAACGCCGAATCAAAAAAGCTGGCGCCTGGTAACGTCGTTATGGTTTGCTTACCCGCATTGATGATATCGGGATCTTCTTCGCCTTCAAACGGGAATGGACCCATTCCAAGAACGCCGTTTTCACTTTGGAATTCAACCGATATATCAGTACGCACATAATTCGCGACAAGCGTCGGAATGCCGATGCCGAGGTTGACATAATAACGGTCTTTGACTTCTTTGGCGATGCGTTTTGCGATTTCTTCTTTTCCTAACATTGTGTTGTTGTTTGGGATTCTGAACTTGTTTCAGAATCTGGTCAAATAGATTCTGAAACAAGTTCAGAATCCCCAAATTATTTTTTCCTCACGGTCCGTTGCTCAATCCTTTTCTCAAACTTCTCACCCTGAAAAATCCGCTGCACCATAATTCCCGGAATGTGAATTTGATTAGGATCCAGACTGCCAACCGGCAACAATTCCTCAACTTCTGCAACAGTGATTTTTGCGGCACCGGCCATCGGAGCGTTGAAATTGCGCGCCGTACCTTTAAAAATCAGGTTTCCGGCCTCATCGCCTTTCCATGCTTTAACGATTGAAAAATCGGCCTTGAACGCGTATTCCAAAATGTGCATTTTGCCGTTGAATTCACGTGATTCTTTGCCTTCCGCCACTTCGGTTCCATAACCTGCAGGCGTGAAAAACGCGGGAATTCCAGCTTGTGCGGCACGGCATTTTTCGGCGAGCGTGCCTTGCGGGGTGAGTTCAACTTCGAGTTCGCCCGACAGCATTTGACGTTCAAACTCGGCATTTTCGCCAACATATGACGATATCATTTTCTTGATTTGGCGTTTTTTCAAAAGCAAACCAAGTCCAAAATCGTCAACGCCGGCATTGTTTGAAATGCAGGTCAGGTTTGTCGTGCCTTTGGCAACGAGTTCGGCAATTGAATTTTCGGGAATACCGCTAAGTCCGAAACCACCGAGCATGATAGTCATGCCGTCCTGGATTCCGTCAAGCGCCTGGGTAACTGAGTTTACTTTTTTGTTGATCATGTTTGTTTTTTTGGGCGTTGCGCAAGCGCCGGGCTTTTCGCGGTGCGCGGCACCTTGCTGCAAACCCTAACGCAGATTAATAAAGTGCTTTGCACGAAGCATCTATCTAACATTCATCATTTCATACCTGACAGCCGCCGGTGTCCTATCTAACGCAGGTTCGTCTATGTCCTACGGACCCAAGCTACATCTCAAACTCATCCGTACTCTGTTCTTCCTGAACCGCCGTCGAGTCTTTCACCACTGGTTTTGGCGCCCAGCAATCCACTTTTATTGACAAGTTTGCCGGTCGCTCAAAGTCTTTGGTTGAAATATTCAAGCTTTTATCGGCGTAACATTTTTTCATCATCAAAGCCCAAATCGGCAATGCGGCGGTCGCGCCCTGGCCATACACCAATCCCTTGAACCGCGCCGAACGGTCTTCGCAACCGACCCAAACCCCGGTGACCAAATCTGGTACCATGCCAACGAACCAACCGTCAGATTGGTTTTGGGTCGTACCTGTTTTGCCCGCAATCGGATTTTTGAAAACATACGGATAACCGGTCACGCGGTTATAACCGTTGCCGCCGCCTTGCGTCCTGAGCCTGGCGCCCGATCCGGTTTCGGTCACGCCTTCGAGCAATTTGACCACTGCAAACGCGATGTCTTTGTTTAATACATCGTGTGATTCAGGAATCGGTTCGTATAATACAACGCCATTTTTATCCTCAATTCTGGTTATGAATTCCGGCTTTACGTAAACGCCTTGATTGGCGAAAGTGCTGTATGCCGCGACCATGTCATGAACGGTGATTTCCACCGCTCCAAGTGCAATCGATGGCTGCGCCGGAATGTCGGCCTTCACGCCGAGTTTGTGCGTCAAATCAATAACCGCTTCAGGGCCAACTTTGTCAATCAGTTTTGCAGAAACCGTGTTGATTGATAAAGCAAGGGCTTTCTTAAGCGTCACCATTCCGCGATATTCGCCATTCGAGTTGTTTGGCGTCCAGGTTTCGGTGACATGATGGCGTCCTTTCGGAATCGTATACGGCGCATCGATGATTGAATCGCAAGGTGAATAATTGAGTTGTTCTATCGCCGTCGCATAAACAAATGGCTTGAAAGTCGAACCGACCTGTCGCGCGCCCTGGCCAACGTGATCGTACTGGAAATACTTATAGTTGATGCCGCCAACCCATGCCTTGACATGTCCGGTTTGCGGATCCATCGCCATCAGGCCTGTCTGCAGGAAACTTTTGTAATAACGGATTGAATCGCGCGGCGTCATCACAGTATCGCGTTCGCCTTTCCAGGTAAATACACGCATTTTGGTCTTGACGTCGAATGATTTGATGATGTCTTCTTCGCTGATGTCCTGCGCTTCCATTTCCCTCCATCGCTCGGAATTTTTCATCGCGCGCTTCATGATTTTTTCGGTCTCGGCCTCGTTCAACCGCACAAATGGCTTGTTTTTATTGGTTTTTTGTTGACTGTCAAATTCGGCCTGGAGGTTTGGCAAATGTTCAGATACCGCTTCTTCTGCGTATTGCTGGATTCGCGAATCAATCGTTGTGTAAATTTTTAAGCCGTCGCGATAAATGTCCCAGTCAGATCCGTCCGGTCTTTTGTTTTCTTTCGCCCAGGTTTTCATATAATCGCGCAAATATTCGCGAAAATAGGTCGCCGTCCCCGAGTCGTGGCTTTCAGGCTGAAAGTGGAGAACAATCGGTTTCTTTTGGAATGCTTCTTTTTGGGCTTCGGTGATAAAGCCGTTCCGCGCCATTTGCTTCAGTACGATGTTTCGGCGGTTCATTGTCTTTTCCGGACGTTTGATCGGGTTAAAAAGCGAAGGATTGTTGAGCATCCCGACAAGCATCGCACATTCGTCGATTGTCAAGTCTTTTGGCTCTTTGCCAAAATAGACTTTGGCGGCCGAACGGATGCCGACCGCTGTGTTGACAAAATCGGCCTTGTTCAAATACATCGCAATGATTTCGTTCTTTGTGTACTGTCTTTCCAGACGCGTCGCGATAATCCATTCTTTTGATTTCTGGATAACGCGCGCAAGAATGAATTTCGAGCCTTCGCCGTGAAAAAGCAATTTGGCGAGCTGTTGGGTAATCGTACTTGCACCGCCGCGCGTACCGAGGCTCAACATGGCAGTCGTCGTCCTTCGGAAATCAATGCCCGAATGTTCATAGAAACGTTCGTCTTCGGTTGAAATCAGTGCATCGACCAGGTGTTTTGGCAAATCGTTGTACTTGATCGAAGTCCGGTTTTCATTATAGAATTTACCGATCGTAATGCCATCCGCGCCGATAATTTCGGTTGCGAGATTCGAGTTTGGATTTTCCAATTCCTCAAAATCAGGCATATGCCCAAAAATGCCCCACGCGGCAAGCAGGAAGAAAATGAGTATTCCGCTGAAAGTATAGAGAAAAACCTTCCAGAACTTCTTTTTATAATAGGAAATGTCCTTGTTGTGTTTTGTTGCCATTTTATTGTGCTGATTCAATCCTGAAACCGACTTCGGTAATGCCTTTAAGTTCTTTTACGCCGGTGACTTTCCCGGTTTCGCGAACCGCTTGGCGAATTCGAACTTTATAAGCGCCTTTCTTGAATTTTTCGCGTTTTTTATAGAACAGCGCACTTTCCTTGACGTCTGAAAATCCGTTGCCGAGCAAATTGCCTTCTGCGTCTGTCATCGCATATTCAAGCGTATCGACTTTTGTGACGCGGTCCGGTTCATCCAACGAAACAATCAGAAAAATGTTGTTGTAAGGATAGTCGTTGTTGTCGCGCAGATTGATGTACATGTTGTAGGTTTTTGCCGGATCAAGCTCGGGCAAATCAAACGTGACCACACTGTCTTTGTGCCAGCTGCCGCCAACAGACTTGTACTCGTCAAAAACGCGTTTTTCATCGCACGACATAAAAAATACCGCAACGACGAAAAACCATAGACTATGCTTTAGGCTCATTCGAATTGCCTTTGTTTGCCTCGCCAGTTCGCCCTTTGGGCTCGTGCCGATTGTTATTCCGGTTTCTGTTTTTATTGCGGTTGCGGTTCTCGCCTTGCGCGCGTTCGCCGGTTTGGCCTTCGGGACGCGGACCTTTTGAGTCGGGACGCGGTTTCCCTTGCGTACGCGGTTGGCGCTGCCCGGATTCTGCACCTTCTTTGCGGTCGCCACGGTTTTTATTGCGATTGCGTTTTTTCTTCGGTTGGTCAAAACGCGTCAGGCTTTCCTGCCCCATGGCGTTGGTAAATTCCTTTTCTGACGACGCAGGCGCTTCAACCGCATAATCTTCAAGGGCCGAAACTTTGCGTTTTTCTCTGTTTTCGGCCATGATTTCCTTGACCTGATCAACTTTGATGACGTGCCAGTTTGCGAAACTATCAGTATAGGCAAACCACATCAGTCCTTTGAAAATATCCATTTTCTGGCAGACGGCCGTTCCTTTTTCGGTTTGCAGCTTGGTTTCCATATCCGGAAAACCTTGCAAAGCGTCCATGTAAGTGTCCAGTTCGTAATTGAGACAGCACTTGAGTTTGCCGCATTGTCCGGCCAATTTCTGCGGGTTGAGCGACAATTGCTGGTAACGCGCCGCCGACGTATTCACGCTTCTAAAATCGGTCAGCCAGGTCGAGCAACAAAGTTCGCGTCCGCACGAGCCGATGCCGCCGAGTCGCGAGGCTTCTTGACGGAAACCGATTTGTTTCATTTCGATCCGCGTAGAAAATTCGCGGGCAAAATCCTTAATCAGCTGACGGAAATCGATGCGGTCTTCGGCCGTATAATAAAACGTCGCCTTTGAGCCGTCGCCCTGGAATTCGATATCTGAAATCTTCATTTGGAGATTGAGCGCAATCGCGAGTTCGCGCGCCCGAACCTTCATCGGTTCTTCCTTGTCGCGGGCGCGTGACCAAATGTCGATGTCTTTCTGCGTGGCTTTTCGGTAGATTTTTAAAACGTCATTTCCCTTTGGGTTGACGCCTTTTTTCTTCATTTGGATTTTGACCAGTTCGCCGGTCAGGGTGACAATTCCGACGTCGTGACCAGGCGAGCATTCGGTGGCCACAATGTCGCCGATGCTTAACGTGAGTTTTTCGGTATTTCGGTAAAAATCTTTGCGGCCATTCTTGAAACGCACTTCGACACAGTCAAAAGGCGCTTCGCCATTGGGCAGGCTCATATTTGAAAGCCAGTCAAAAACCGTGAGCTTGTTACAGCTGTCGGTGCCGCAAGTACCATTATTTTTACAACCCGCCGGCGAACCGCCAGTAGAGGTTGAGCAACTTGCACATGCCATAATATATGTGATGCCTTTCGGCTTAAGTTCTTAAAACGTTCTGCGGGTAAAGATAGTATTTTGAGTCGAAAGTCGAAAGGTCATAAAGGACGAAAGTCATAAAGTCTTAAAAGCGGCAGGCAATTTTCCAACTTACATCGGTCAATTTTTTCGAAGTCAACCGCTTTTATGACTTTTACGACTTTACAGACTTTACGACTAATTGATCTCCACCGAATAATTCAACATATTCCTATTGATCTTCTCCAGCTTTTCCAGCGAAATAAAGGCATTGCGCAACAA
>JAEWLD010000017.1 GCA_023393485.1 Bacteroidota bacterium | reverse complement strand
ATGTCACACAGACCAAATGTATGTAAACAAAAACCCATACGTCATCGCCGACACCATGAAGATGCACGACCATTGCGAGAATTGCGGGTTGAAATACAAGGTCGAGCCAAATTTCTTTTTTGGGGCGATGTATGTCAGCTATGGACTTGCGGTATTTGTCGGGATAATGATTTTCCTGACCGGCTATTACGTTTTCGAAACAAGTTTAAGCACTGCGTTCATCGCGATTTTCATTGGTCTGATTGCATTGATGCCGCTGGTGACCAGAATTTCACGAAACATTTACATCGCGATGTTCATTCACTACCGGCCCGAATTGGACAAACACGCTTAATTTACCAAAGCGCGAAATATCATCCACATTTCCACGTTGTTTTGATACATTCACAACGATATTCAGGCATGAAAAAAATTTTCGCGATCATATGGGTTTCGATTTTGCCGGCAATCGGGTTTTCACAACATGAAAAAACGCCGGCTGATGGCGCGTCACAGCTGAAATTCATCAAAAAACCCGAAGAAGCCGCGGCGCTTGCCCAGAAAGACATCAAAAACCAAACGGCTTTTTTATTGGTTCAAGGCGGTTTTGCGCCAGTGGTTTATGCCCAGGACAAGAATTTCGAAAAAGTCTATAGAGTTCGGTTTAGTGATTTCGGATGCGTATCGCCAAATCCTAAACTTGTCAAGGCTTACAATACCGAAATATTTAAACATCTCACAAAAAAGTTCGGCAAAAAATGGCTCGCCCAATGCCGGAAAGACGTGATCGGCCTTCAAGACTACAGGAAAACCTTGTAACAAAATTGTTTTCTGCGCATAAATTTTATCGCATCTGTTCTTTTTGACAAAAAAGTTTATCTTCACCGGCAAAACAATCGGCGCGACGCTCGGTCAGCCTTACCAAAACAATTGTTATGTTCGGAATCAAACACATCAAATTCGACTCGATGACCTTTGTGCTCCACTATAAGAACGGAGCGATCCAACGCGAAGGCCGCGGACTTTCATTTTTCTATTTTGCACCAAATAGTTCGATTGTCGCCATTCCAATGGGCAGCAATGACCTTCCGTTCATCTTCAGCGAAACCACGAATGATTATCAGACGGTTTCAATCCAAGGCCAAGTGAGTTACAAGGTCGGAAACCCGAAAACGCTGGCCGATAACCTCGATTTTACCGTGACCGATATCGGCCTTTACAAAAAAAACGACATCGAAAAGCTCAACCAGCGCATCGTCAATGAAGCGCAGACGGCAACCGCGTCGTTTATCCATGGCATTTCGTTAAAAGAAGCGATCCGGTCGGCAAAGAAAATCGAAGCCAATATTCTCGAAGGATTGAAAAATTCACCGGCAATCAATTTGTTGGGAATCGAAATCCTCGGCGCAAGCATTCTCGCAATTCAGGCCACGCCCGAAATGTCGCGCGCGCTTGAAACCGAAACCCGCGAAAAACTCCAGCAGGAAGCCGACCAGGCCATTTATCAGCGACGGAATTTTGCCGTTGAACAGGAGCGGAAAATCAAGGAATCTGAACTCAACACCGAAATCGCGGTCGAGGAAAAGCAAAAGCAAATCGCCGAAAAGAAAATGGAGTCCGATGTCCAGAAGGCCGACAATGACCGCAAATTGCGCGAGATGCAACTATCGGCTGACATCTCTGTCGAAAACCAGCGCAAACAACTCATCGAGCGGAAAACCGAAAATGACAAGAAGGAAGCCGAAACACAAGGGTATGTGATTGAAACCACTTTAAAGCCGTATAAAGACATCGACTGGAAAACGCTGACGGCGCTCAACAACAACGCTGATCCGCGGTTCAACATTTCACTTGCCTTCAGGCAGCTCGCCGAAAATGCCGACAAAATCGGCAACCTCAACATCAGCCCCGATTTGCTCGACTCTATTTTGGGCGACAAGCAGCACAAAAAATGAGCGTCGAATATGCGATCGTCGTCAAGAACAAAACGCGGCTTGAGACATTGATCGAACGTTTCAATACCAAAGCCCAGGCGCAGTTTTACATTGAAAGGCTTGGCGGAAACTTCGAGGATTACCTCACCGAGCACGACAATTTTCACCGGTCGCTCAATGACATCCAGACGCAGCTTTCAACGACGATCAAAAATAAAGTCGTCGAGCGCGCTTTTTTGCCGAATTACATTTTCACCGGCCAAAACGTGATTGTCGTCGTTGGGCAGGACGGCCTTGTTGCCAACACTGCCAAATATTCGCGAGGCGTTCCGATGGTGGCAGTAAATCCTGATAAACAGCGGTATGACGGTGTTTTGCTGCCGTTCGACACCAAAAATTTCATTTACGCGATTGAAAATGTGATGACCGGAAAATACCGATCGCAGTCAATGGGTTTTGCCGAGGCCAGGCTCAATGACGGCCAGCGGCTACTGGCCTTCAACGACTTGTTCATCGGCGCGTCGTCTCACGTTTCGGCGCGTTATAGGATTTCGTTCAATGACCTGACCGAAGAGCAATCCTCAAGCGGTTTGCTCGTGTCGACCAAAGCCGGTTCGACGGGCTGGCTGAGTTCGGTCTTCAATATGGCTTATGGCGTTGCGCGAATGTTCGAGGAAGACCTCAAGCTCAGGCGGCCCGTAGTGAGCGATGACGATTTGTTGTTTGCCGTCCGCGAACCTTTTCAAAGCATCAGGACGCAAATCGGGATTACGGCCGGATTCCTACAACGTCGGCACAGCCTTAAGATTGAATCTTTGATGCCCGCAAACGGCGTGATTTTCAGCGACGGCATTGAATCCGACTTCCTTAAATTCAACAGCGGAACGATTGCCACTATTGGTC
>JAEWLD010000015.1 GCA_023393485.1 Bacteroidota bacterium | reverse complement strand
AACCAATCACGGGCCGAATGGTTTCGGATATGCCGTACGCTACGGCCTCGAACGTTTTTCCGGCGATTGCGTCGCGGTGATGATGGCCGATTTGTCTGATTCGCCATACGATTTGATCCGTTATTACACGACGATGGTTGAAGGCAATTACGACTGCGTTTTCGGTAGCCGATTCATTAAAGGCGGAAAAGTCATCGATTATCCGTGGGTCAAGAAAATCGTCAACCGTATCGCCAACATGATCATCAGGATGGTCATGCGAATCAAATACAACGATACGACCAACGCGTTCAAACTCTACAAACGCGAAGTCATCGACGGCGTCAAACCGATTCTAGCGCCGCACTTCAACCTCACGATTGAGTTGCCGCTCAAGGCGATTATCCGCGGTTATTCGTATACGGTCGTGCCGAATTCGTGGACGAACCGCAAATACGGCGTTTCAAAACTCAAGATCAAGGAAATGGGAAGCCGTTATTTCTTTATTCTGGTTTACTGTTTTGTAGAAAAGTATTTTTCACGCGGCGATTTTTACCGAAAGTCATAACAGATGAATGTTGCATCGGTTATAAAGCAACATTACATTCTTTTGGCGCTGCTGGTTTTGGGCGCTGTGCTTCGGTTCTACGAGCTCGATTTTCAAAGCGTCTGGCTCGATGAAATCAATACGCTCAATGACGCGAACCCGGATTATTCAATAAGCGAAGTCTTTGCATCAGTCGCGAAATATGACCTGCATCCGCCGTTGTATTTTTTCGCGATCCATTTCTTGTTCAAACTTTTCGGTTATACGGCGCTGGTGGCACGCGCGTTTTCGGCAGTAGCAGGAATTGCGGCGATTTGGGCCATGTACAAGCTCGGCAGGGAATTGTTCAATAAACAAGTTGGCCTCGTTACATCGGCGTTGCTTTGCGTCAACGCCTACCAGATTTATTACTCGCAGGAAGCGCGGCCGTACATGGTGTTTTGCCTGTTTACGATTTTGTCGTTTTTGTACCTCGCGCGATTCGTAAAATTGCCTACCAGACGAAACGCGATTCTCTACGGCGTTTTTACATCGCTGATGTTGTACGGCCATTTGTTTGGGCTTTTTACGTTGGTTGGGCAGATTGCGGTGATTTTGTTTTTTATCGCGGTTTCGGAAAAAAGCGAGCGCAAACCGTTTTTTGTCAACGCAGTGATTGCCGGCGTAACCGCTTTTGTATTGTTTATTCCATCGGCGAAGTCATTTTATGCGGCAACCTTGGTCAATGAATTCTGGATTCCAAAACCGACGCTGCAAACCTTTGCCGATATTTTCAGCGATTTTTTTGGCAGGTCTGAAATCATCCTTTTGCTGACCGTTACGGGCATCATTTTTTACTTAATACGATTATCGAAAGAAAAACGTACTGGATTTACTCGTGAAAGTATTGTTTCCAATCGAATGACTTTTTCGTCAATCATTTTGGCGTCGTGGCTTGTTTTTACAGTCGTGCCGCCGGTCGTACTGTCATATGTGTCAACACCGATGGTGATCGGACGGTATTTCATTGCGATTCTGCCGGCGATTTTTATCGTGGTCGCGATTGGGATCGAGTTTAAAAATCGATTGATTACGGTTGGGGTCGCCAGCATTTTTCTGATCGTTTCGTTGACCGATTTGGCCGTCTCAAAATATTATTCGACGGTGACCAAAACCCAATTCCGCGAACTCACGCCGCTGATTGCCGCAAACAACAAAAGTGAACCAATCGCGACAAGCCTCGCGTGGTATTTCCAGTATTTTCTTCCCGGTGAGAAAATCGTCGATGCGAACCTTGACAAATACGTCGGTCAAATGATTGACAATCCGGCGAATGCCAAATCCTTTTGGTATGTCGATGCGCATGACAGGCCGTATCACGCAAGCGCCGAAACCGAAGAATTTCTCAAAAGGCATTTTGTAGTCACGCGCCAATTTGAAAAATACGATATTTGGGCCATTCATTATTCTTACAAACGCCAATCAACAAATGAAAATAATTAACTGGATCAAGGAAAATTACTGGCTTACTGCAATTATGGTCGTCGCGGCTTTTTTGCGTTTGTACAAGGCAGATTATCAAAGCCTTTGGCTTGATGAGGTTTTGACTATGAACGACGCAAATCCAAACCTGACATGGTCTGAATTTTACAGAAGCGTTGTGACTTGGGAAGCTTTTCCGCACTTGTATTTTCTTTTGGTAAAAGTCTTTATGGCGATTTTTGGCTTTACGACTTTGGCGGCGAGAATCTTTTCGGCCATCATCGGAATCGTGGGCGTTTATGGCATGTATTTGCTTGGCCGCGAAATTTTCAACAGGCGCGTCGGGCTTTTGGCTGCAGGATTGGTCGCGGTGAATTCGCTGCATCTTTTTTATTCGCAGGAAGTCAGGCCTTATGGCATGCTGTTCTTGTTTACCGTATTTTCATTTTACAGGCTCATCATCTTTTTGCGCAGGCCGAGTTTCAGGAACGCGATTTACTACGGCATTTTTTCGGGGCTAATCATCAATTCGCATTTCTTTGGTTTATTGACACTGTTTTCGCAATTCCTGGTCATCGTTTATTTTGTCATCAGGACGCCAAATGAGCAACGACGCGACTTCATAAAATACGCATTGACCGCCGGTGGCGTTGCCGGTTTATTGATTTTGCCGACTGCCGAACCGCTGCGCCAGGTCATGCGCATCAAATCGTTTTGGATCCCCAAGCCGACGCCCGATACGTTTACATTGATGTTTAAGGAGTTTTTCGGCAATTCGGAATTGCTCGTTTTCGCCGCGACATTTGTCGGGATTTATTACGTCCTGCAAGTGTTTAGACAAAAGGTGGATTCGTATTCGCCTGAAAAAATCATCGGGAATAAACTGGTTTTCAGTTTTATGATTTTGTCGTCATGGCTTTTGACGACGCTGGTGATTTCGATTGTCAAATCGTATTTGGACGTGTCGATGATTTTGACGCGCTATTTCATCAACGTATTGCCGGTGTTTATCATCGCCATCGCCATCGGCATCGCACAGATAAAAAACCGGATTGCGAGAAATCTGGTGGTTGTGGCGTTGGTTGTTTTCAGTTTGATCGATATTTTCGTGGTCAAGGATTATTACAATACGCCGCAGAAATCGCAGCTTCGCGAACTGGCCGCAGATATGAAGGCAAAAAACACCGACGATACCAAACTCGTGGTTTATTTTGACTGGGTTTTCCCGTTCTATTTCCAGGACAGAAAAGACATCAGGATTGAAGGCCGGACTTTGGAAGCGCACGTCCAGGGAATCAGGAACAAAACCATTGCAGAAGAGCCTTTTTGGTTTGCCGATGTCCATCCGTTTGAGCTCAATCCCGATGACAATGCTTACCTGACCGAACATTTCAACATTACTGACAAAATCGAATACCGCGAAGCCTGGGCGTATAAATACACGCCGAAAAACTACGTTCCATCGCAAAACCGGGCAGCTGAATTCAATCTGGCATCGTTGAAGCGAATGACACTTGAAAACGACGGCAGTTTGCGTTTGCGAAGAAATACGAATACTTATTCAGATGTCGTTGGGCTTGAAAAAGGCATATATGAGTTGAGAATCAGCGCGTCGAGTTTTCCATCGCCGCCAATTGACAACACCAACGGCCACATCAAAATAAAGCTCAATGGCGAAGTGATCGCGGACTATTTTCCGAGTGACAAACCGTCCGAAAAAGAACAGACGTTCACTTACCACAACACGAAATTCGATAACGGCAAATTCCAGGTGATTTACGACAATGATTACGGCGATGGTGAAAAAGATCGCGACGTGGTTATTTACAGCATCGGTTTCAGTAAAAAATAGCGCGCGGACACATTACGAATTGCGTGAAAATCAATGCCCGATAAATAAAATCGCTTAAATTCAAATGTTTAAAAAAAACGGCTATTTTTGCCAAAAATCTGAACACGATGAAAACAAAATTTGTTGCAGTTTTTGCAATCCTCGCACTGGCGCTGACCGGCTGTAAGAATGAAAAATCAGTTGATGACCTTAAGGTTGTACAGCCTGAAGTTGTTGACAAAACCTTTAAAGTTACCCTGAAAGTTATCGTGAAAAAAGACGACGACATTGCTTTGTTCTCTACCGAAGACGGTTCGTTGAACTTTGTCGAAGAACCGATTTGGCTCGGCATCAAAGGCTCCGATTCTGAACAGGATATGGTTTTCACTTTGCCTGAAGGCAGTTTCCCGACATTGTTCAGGATTGATTTCGGCGTGAAAAAAGACCAGCAAGATATCATATGGAAAGGAATCAAATTCGAATATGCCGGTAATACCCGTGAAATCCAGGGCGCCGAGCTTGGCACTTATTTCAGGCCTGACGATAGCAAATGTAGCTTTGACGCGGCTTCTGGCGTAATCAAAGCGGTTGTCAAAGACGGAGAGCGCCAAATTCCGTCGATTTATCCGCTCGAAAATATGTTGCCGGCCGAAATCGAAAAATTGGCAAAATAAAAAACGAAATCACAAATAGAAAATGCTGCCCCAAATCGGGTAGCATTTTTTGTTTGGGTTGCAATGACGTCGATAAATGTTATATTTGTGGCC
>JAEWLD010000257.1 GCA_023393485.1 Bacteroidota bacterium | reverse complement strand
CCGTTTTGTGCCGGAACTGCAGCACCGAGTTTGCCCGCTGCGTCAATTGAAGGTTTTGCCGGAACATGGAGCCCGGCAACGATCAGCAATACAACCAGCGGTACCTATACTTTTACGCCCACCGCATCGGCTTGTGCCACGACGGCGACGTTGAATGTTACCGTAACACCGCCGCCAACCCCGACATTCAATCCGATCGCGCCGTTTTGTGCCGGAACTGCAGCACCGAGTTTGCCCGCTGCGTCAATTGAAGGTGTTGCCGGAACATGGAGTCCGGCGGTGATCAGCAATACGGCCAGCGGAACTTATACTTTTACACCCAATGCAGGCCAATGCGGAACAACTGCAACCTTGAACGTTACCGTCACGCCAGCCCCAACCACCATTTTCAACGCATTCCCGACAGGTACTTTAACAATTTGTTCCGGTTCGCCGGTTCCGGCGTTGCCGCTGTTCTCGTCGAACGTGCCTTCCGCGGTTACCGGAACCTGGAATCCGCCTGTGATCAGTAATACCGTGAGCGGTACTTATACATTTACGCCGACAGCAGGGCAATGCGCGAGCCCGTTTACCCTCAACGTAACAATCACCCCGACAACAGCCATTCAATTTAATGCGCTGCCGAACAATCTCCCGATTTGTGTGGGTACGCCGCCACCGCCGTTGCCATCACAATCCGATAACACGCCGCCGATAACCGGAACCTGGAACGCCGCTGCAATAGACACTGCGACACCGGGCGTCAGGACTTACACGTTTCAGGCAGCTCCGGGACAATGCGTGGCATCATTCTTTTATACGATTTTCGTGGATGTTACGCCAAAAACTCAAACGATTTACGGTCCGATTCTACCATTTTGCGAAGGTACGGTTCCGCCTCAAGGCTTGGCCCTGCCAACAATAATAAACGGCATAAGCGGCACGTGGTCAGCGCCGGCTATAGACAACACGATTGTTGGCCTTACCACTTATCATTTTACGCCGGATGCTGGTGAATGTGCAGATCCGAGTATTTTGAATATCAACATCATTGGCCGTGACATAACGACATTCGCCCAACAGCAAATTCCAGGCTTTTGCGCCGGGACAACTCCAATTCCGACATTGCCGACCATTTCCGATAACGGCATCACGGGAACATGGAACCCGCCGGTTATCGATAACATGCACACCCAAACCTATTTTTTTACGCCTGATCCAAGCTTTTGCGCGACTGTCGCAATGCTGACCGTAACGGTCCAACAACCGGTCGATCCGGTGTTTGATGGTTTGGACGTGCAATGCGCTAATGATATCCAGGCTTTGCCGCCTGTATCAGACAATGGGATCAGCGGTACATGGAATCCATCAGTTGTCGATCCTACTTTGCCCAGCGCCGTGTATACGTTTACTCCCGATCCCGGTGAGTGTGCCAATGTACTCCCATTGACAATTGTCGTACACCAATTGACTTTGACCAGTGTTTCAGTCCTTACCACAGGCGGATACTTTACGAATCACGGTACGGTGACCGTGACCGCTCTTGGCCCCGGCAATTATCTGTATCAGCTTGAGGACGGGCCGATGGTGACCAATAACGTATTCCTCAATGTTCCGCCCGGCGTTTATGATGTAACGGTTTATGACGTCAATGGCTGTTCGGCGCCGATTACCTTGGAAGATGAAGTAAAAATCATCGGCTATCCGCGATTCTTTACTCCGAACGGCGACGGCTTTAACGAAACCTGGAATATTTTCGATTTGAGAAATGTAGGGCAGGATCAGGCGACAATTTTCATTTTCGACCGTCACGGCAAGCTGATCAAACAGATTGCGCCGGCCGGCGATGGCTGGGATGGAACTTATAACGGCCAGCCGCTTCCCTCAAGTGATTACTGGTTCCTCGTCAGATATTATGAGCAACTGGTTCCGCGCGAATTCAAGGCGCACTTTTCATTGAAACGATAATAAAAAAGCCTCTAACCGAGGCTTTTCTTTTAAATTTTGATTTCGCCGTCGAAACGGTCTTCGTCGGTTTTCTCTTCGGTTTCCTGAAACGACGCTTTGTCTTTTACGGTGTTCGGGTCGGTTTCGGCGCTTTCATCGTCGGTCAGAGACTTTTTATTGAAATCATGCGCGTCTTTGGTGTTTACCGGACTATCGAGATTGCCTTCGGCTTCGCGATAGTGTTTTTCAGGTTGTTGGTTTTGCTTTTCCATGACGTTAGGTTTAGAATAGTAAAGTTCTTTATTTCCGCCAATAATCCGTTATATTGACAGCAGGCTCCGCTTACAGGTTTTCCATGATTTTTATTAAGGAATATTTGACATTTTGCAACCAAGTGTTTTAAATATATATCGTAAATTAGGATGATTTAAATCCGAATTTATGCGATTGAGCATCGAAAGAAAGCCCGTAAAAGTGGTTCCCGATTCTAAGCGTGTGATTGCCCGTTTTTTCTTCAATGGAGAAGACCGGGCCGTCGAATTGATCAAAAAAGTACTTTCATTGTCAAAAGAGCAAACCTTCGCGCTGGTCTCGCCGCTTTTGCAGGATTTTTCAAAACGGCACCGCAACATCACAAGAAAACTGCAGCGTCATTGCGAAAAAGTTGAAACGCAAATCCGCGACGCCGGCTATGATCCCGACGACCTGGACGAATATACACGGTTGTTGATCGGCTCTTATTTTACCCATGAATATTCGATAGAGTCAGCGGCTTTCTTTAATCCATCGATCGTCGAAGATCCCGACCGAAGCAATCTTGAAGACGGCCAGCAGCGCGTGATCATCAGTTTCCGGGCAGTCGGTGAAGGGCATGTTTCCTCGGTTGTTTTCCGCCGCGCGTTGATTGACAGGCATAACAATATTACGGTAATGCCGGCCGGCAATTATATCGACGAGGCAGAGCGCGTCCGCAATGCCGTTTACCAAAAGCGACTGTTCATCAAAAAAGGCGAGGATGAAGGCATCAATTCAGACTTTTTGAAAATGGTCGACGAACATCTCGGCGAAACTTTCGAGTATGACGACCTGAAAACGATTGTTCTCGAAGCCAAATCCAAAACCACCGACCAGCGCACCATCAGGCAGTATAACCTGATTCTGGCCTTGTCTGACAGTTACCGCAAAATCAGTTTTTCAAAAGACACCGACATCAGTGACAGGGTGATTTTCCCGATTTCGGATCTTGAAAGCCGCGGAATTGAAGATGCGCGCTTTGTGAGATTCACGCGCGACAACGGCACAATCGTATATTATGCGACTTATACGGCATTCGATGGTTCGTACATCATGCCAAAACTGCTCAAAACAACTGACTTTTACGATTTCAAAACCAGCCCGCTAAACGGCGCCGGCGCAAAGAATAAAAACCTGGCATTGTTCCCGCGCAAGATCAATGGCAAATACGCGATGTTGTCCCGCATTGACGGCTGGAACAACTACATCATGTATTCGGATTCGATAAATGTCTGGGAAGACCCGATCAAAATCCAGGAGCCTGAATATCCGTGGGAATTTGTCCAGATCGGCAATTGCGGCTCGCCAATCGAAACCGAAGAAGGCTGGCTTGTCATCACGCACGCCGTCGGGCCGATGCGGCGATACAGTATTGGGGCATCGTTGCTCAATCTCGAAAACCCGGAAATTGAAATCGGGCGCCTGGCCGAACCGCTGATCCTGCCGAATCCAGATGAACGCGAAGGCTACGTACCAAATGTGGTATATTCCTGCGGTTCGATCATCCACAATGGCGAATTGATCATCCCTTACGGACTGTCAGACCACAGCTCCACTTTTGCGACAGTGAATCTTGACTTGTTGCTCGAAAGGCTCAAAAATACCAAACGGCTCAAATAAAAATGCCCGTAGAAACGGGCATCGGTTTAATTTTCATCGGACTGTACTTCGAGGTTGCCTCGCTTATCGCGAAAATCCATATTTTGGCTTAAGTCATGACCTTCGGTGAAATTAGCATCATTGGTTTCTTCCCCGTGATCGGCGTATTGGTGTTTTGAAGTGTCGCTGCGGGCATTATCGCGGTTGCGCTGATTTGAATGCTGGTAATTTTGTTGTCCGTCGTGGCGGTTCTGGCCGCCGTTATTGATCGTTCCCATAATGATCTGATTTTGGTTAATGTCTAAAATTAGCCAACACCGTCCGGAATCTCTTATGAAGTTCCGTTGGATTATTACAGGATTTATATCAGAATTTGCCGAGCAGCCAATACACGATTATAAAAACGATAATCATCCCAAGGCATCCGCCTCCTAGTTTCTTGGCCGTAAATCCGGCTATGATGGTTTTAAAAAATGAGTTCATAGTGTTTGTTTTTAGTTATCAGACATCGAGTGCCGGAGTCTGGATTCCGAGTTTGCGGTGCGTATCCTCGATAGCACGCCTATTTTTATAGTCAATCCATTGTTGCCCTTTGCGTTTGCGCATCCATGTATCAAAATGGCGCATAACCGCAACATTGTACGTCGCCTTGGCCAGATTTGACAGTTTCCTTGGAAATGCCCTCAGGCTCATCGAGAATCCGGGAGTCAGATATCTCATATAGTGCCAATAACCTTCAGGCTTATATAACATTTCACCGTGGTTGAGCCTGGTGACATAGCCTTTGGCTTTTGCGAGGGCCGGCCATCGGTAAAAATCCGGATTATCAAAATCAATGTCCTCACGCGAGATCAGCGCATGCGGCACTTTGTATAGGAACGGTGTCTGGTCGGGCGCAAAAATGATACATTGCTTAGTGCCGTGAAAATGGAAATGCAGTATGTTCGAATAATCGATGTCATAATGCATGAACACTTTCGAATTTTCGCCGCCAAAAAATAACATCGGCAACTGCTTCACCAACCGAAGTCCGATGTCAGGCCATTTGAAATCGGCTTTTAACGCCGGAACTTCCTTCATCAGATTATACAGAAAAATCCTGTAATTCGTCGGCTGTTTTTCCAATAAATCAATGTAGTCAGACATCTTCATTTCAGCGTGCGCCTCATTGAATTTGTCTTTGTGCGACACCGGCCGGTCGTCGTATAAGGGAACGGTTTTATCGCCTGCAATATCCTTGATGTAAGCCAATCGCCATTTTTCATACGCAGGCCAATCGGCAGTCAGCTGTTCTATCACGAGCGGCTTCTGCTTCCTGACGTAGTTATTGTAAAAATCTGCTTTTGAAATGTTTTTGACGCGCTCGATCTCGGATAAATGTAAGCCCATAAACAAAGTGGATGCTTCAGATTAAACTGGGTTTTACGGCTGTAAAAAATGCCGTGAACGTTAACGTAAATTTAAAAAATAAACTTGGGCTAACAATAGCGCGGCAATTATATGACAAGTTTTACGACGCCGTCCCGAATCATCCGATCCACAATGCGGCTGTCATTCGCGGTCGATGCCGTTCAAAGCGTAATACATTTCATTCGGATCGTAATCAAAATCGTAATCGAATTCCTCGTTGTCTGAGCTGTCCGAATTAATGCTGATGATGTTGTCTAGATTTTCGTTGACGTTCTCGGGAGTAAAATCTTCGTTGCGCATAATGAGGGTTTTTTTGGTTAGTCTGACAAATTTCCACAAACCCCGCATATTGCGGTTTACATCGTTTACACAAACTTTTATATAATTACGGCATTTCTTGGAAAGTCAATATTTGCCGCTGAGCAGCGAACCGCCGATCGTTGACCTTGCTTCAATGCCGAGCTTCTTCATCATTTCATAAGTCGTGCAGACGGCAGCCGAGGTCACCGGAAGTCCAATTTGTTTTTCCATTTCATCAATGGCTTCAAGCGAAGGCATCTGAACGCATGCCGACGCAACAATAACATCTGCGCCTACAAT
>JAEWLD010000224.1 GCA_023393485.1 Bacteroidota bacterium | reverse complement strand
GTATAGCAGGTAATCGGAATCCAGCCCGGCATCGTGCCTTTGTCAATATCTACATTTAAGTCCAGCCACCCAATTGACATGTCCACGTTTGGATTGGCCCTGACATAAACGGTAACGGCTGCGGCAATGATGCCCATAACTTTTTGCGAATCATTTCCGCCGTGGCCCAGACTGAACGTCGCCGAAGATAATAATTGCATCCTTTTAAGAATCCGTTCGGACGTTGCCGTCGAAAATGAACTGAACAATAAATTGAAGAACGAAATACTACTAAAAATCAACGCAACCAAAAACCACTTGATATTGTGCGGTTCGGTCACGACGCTCCAAAACGGGCTCTGGAACCTTGGCTTTTCTATCTCGCTATATGGAACCATGACCGACGCCAGGAACCAAAAGACCATCAACATCAGTACGATCGTGAAAATCTTTGGATAAACGCTTTTGCGCGCCGAATACATCACCCAAATCGAGATGAAATACGAAATGATCATTCCCAGCAATGGCGCGAGCGCGATAAATCCGATGATGATAAGCAATCCCGAAGGCAGCAATTCACCAGCCTTCGCGGCCTTGTACCAGTTTACGATTTTCAGTCCGGCGTGCCCGGCATCGACAACGCCATAAAAACCGTGAGCGATGGCGGCACCGGCAAATCCGCCAATCAATGTATGTGACGATGACGACGGAATTCCGCGCCACCATGTAAATAAATTCCAAATGATGGCCGCAATCACACCGGCCAAAATCACGACAAGGTCAATGCTTGCGGTGTGTGCCGTCTTTGCAACGGTATCAGCGACGCCAAATCCGAAAACCCAATAAGCAAGGAAGTTAAATGCCGCCGCCCAAAGTACTGCCTGAAACGGCGTCAGTACTTTTGTTGCGACAATCGTGGCGATCGAATTGGCTGCGTCATGAAATCCGTTGATGTAATCAAAGATGAGCGCCAGGACGATGATGACAATAAGTAGCGTAAAATCCATGCTGAATTAAGAGTGTTTGACGACAATGGATTCAAGTACGTTGGCCACGCTCTTGCACTTGTCTGACGCCGACTCGAGCGCCGAAAGCACTTCTTTGTATTTGATGATGTTTTTGGCGTCGGTTTCATTCTCGAAAATGTCGGCCACCGCTTTGTCAAATACATTATCGGCCTTGCTTTCGAGCTTGTTGATGCGTTTACAGGCATCGGTAATCGCTTTTAGATTTTTTAAATCTTTCAATTGCTTGACAGCCAATCCGATATGTTGGCAAGCTTCAAGATTTATTTCAGTCAATTTACGGATTGACTTTGTGATTTTTTCGACCTGATACAAACGCATCCGGCTCGCCGCGCCATGCATATAATCGGCCACATCATCCATCGCTTTTACCAGCGCATGGATGTCTTCGCGGTCAAACGGCGTGATGAAATTTTTATTGAGTTCGAGATGTGTCTTATGGGTGATTTCCTCGATCACGGCTTCCAATTCCTCAATTTTTTTGAGATACGGATCGCGTTCGGCCCGCGGTGCGTTCACGCCTTCGTGAAGTGTTTCGGCCAATGTTATCAGGTTGATCGATGCTTCCTCAAACAACGGATAAAACTTCTTATCCTTCGGTACCAGGAATTGAAAAAAACTGTTCAGGTTGAAAGCCATAGCGCTTGATTTTAGTTTCGGCACAAAAGTAATATTTCAATGTTAAGACAATATTAAGTTATGCGAAATGTCTATTTTGACTGTCTATATTATAACTTTTTGAATGACAGGCAATTGAAAAAGAACAAATGCCGCAGACAGATGTCGGCCGAATATTTTTTATCGTTATATTTGAAATGAAGCATCAAAATAACGAAACACCAAAAAAAGATAACAATGGCAAACAAAACCCCAAAACCGGCCGCCGGCCCAAAAACGGCACCGGCAAAAGCCAGGCAGGCGGCTTCAAAAGCGCCGGCCAAAAAGCCTGCGGCAAGAAAAGCGTCGCCTAAAACCCAATCCGCCGCAGGTAAGCCGACAGCTGAGCCTGTTCAGAAAAAACCGGCAATTAAACGCATGGCTACAAAAGCCGCTACCCGCAAAAAAACACCGGCTAAAGTAACCGTAATGGCAGCCGACACAAAGCCGGTTGTCAGACGGGGACGGAAACCGGCTACTGCCAAAGCAGCCAGCGCAACAACGGCATCCGATGCCAAAACCATGGCACCTAAAACCACCGGCAAAGCCGCTGCGCCGAAAAAAGCTACCGCCGTTAAATCTTCAACCGCTGGAAAAACGGCTGCCAAGGCTACCGCGAAAATGTCGGCCAAAACTGAAGAAACGGCGCAGACCACGCCAAAACGCACAGTAGCAAAGCCTGCGAAAAGAACCCGGAAAGTAAGTTTGACGAAACCGGCGGCAAAAGCCAAAACCGATGACAAAAACCAGGAAAATATGATTCCGGCTACCGCTGAAGCCAAAAAGGATAAAGCTGACAAAAAAGATCCAAAGGACAAAAAGGACAAAAAAGACAAAAAGGCAAAGGCAAAAGAGAAAGAGAAAAAACAAAAAGCCAAGGAAAAAGCCAAAAAACAAAAGGCAAAGGACAAAGCTAAAAAGGAAAAGAAAAAAGATAAGGAGAAGAAAAAAGACAAAAAGAAAGACAAGAAAAAGTCAAAGAAAAAATAATCCCGAGCCGGTTTACAGCCGGCTTTTTCTATGGCAGTTTCAAACGTTTTCGTACTTTAGCCACGCTAAAAACCGCAACCCTGTATGGACCTGAATTTCAACAAAAACGAAGATCACAATAAACTTCTACTTTCCGGACTCAAGCAAAAACTCGCCAAAGTCAAACTCGGCGGCGGCGAAAAACGAATCGCAAAATTGCATGGCGAAGGCAAAATGACCGCGCGTGAACGCATCGCCTACCTGCTTGACAAGGATTCCGACAGCATTGAGATCGGCGCATTTGCAGGTGACGGAATGTACAGCGAACACGGCGGTTGCCCAAGCGGCGGCGTCGTGGTCAAAATCGGTTATGTAAAAGGCAGGCAATGCATCGTCGTGGCCAATGATGCCACGGTAAAAGCCGGCGCTTGGTTCCCGATTACCGGAAAGAAAAATCTTCGCGCGCAGGAAATTGCGATTGAAAACCGCCTGCCGATTATTTACCTGGTTGACAGCGCCGGCGTTTATCTGCCGATGCAGGACGAAATTTTTCCCGACAAAGAACATTTCGGGCGGATTTTCAGAAACAATGCCGTCATGAGCAGCATGGGCATTACCCAGATTGCGGCCGTCATGGGAAGTTGTGTTGCCGGCGGCGCCTATTTGCCGATCATGAGCGACGAAGCGCTGATCGTAGACAAGACCGGAAGCATTTTTCTTGCGGGAAGTTACCTTGTCAAGGCTGCCATCGGTGAAACCATCGACAATGAAACTCTGGGCGGCGCGACCACACACTGCGAGATTTCGGGCGTGACCGATTATAAAGCCAAAGACGACAAGGACGCGCTCGATACGATCAAAAACATCGTCGGTAAAATCGGTGATTATGACAAAGCCGGATATAACCGGATCAAACCGCAAAAACCTTCCGAAAATCCGGACGACATATACGGCATCATGCCGAAACAGCGCACCGAACAATATGACATGATGGAAATCATCAAGCGCCTTGTGGACAATTCCGAATTCGAAGCCTACAAAGACGGTTACGGCCAAACGCTGATTACCGGTTATGCGCGCATCGACGGCTGGGCGGTCGGCATTGTCGCCAATCAGCGCAAAGTCGTCAAGTCAAAAAAGGGCGAAATGCAATTTGGCGGCGTGATTTATTCAGACAGCGCAGACAAGGCGACGCGTTTTATCGCCAATTGCAACCAGAAGAAAATCCCGCTCGTTTTCCTGCAGGATGTGACCGGTTTTATGGTCGGCTCAAAATCTGAGCATGGCGGAATCATCAAGGACGGCGCAAAAATGGTCAATGCGGTTTCCAATTCCGTCGTTCCTAAATTTACGGTAATCGTCGGCAATTCATACGGTGCCGGCAATTACGCGATGTGTGGCAAAGCCTACGATCCGAGACTGATTTTTGCCTGGCCCAGCGCTGAACTCGCCGTTATGGGCGGAACCCAGGCCGCAAAGGTTCTGGTGCAAATTGAAGCCTCGGCGCTCAAAGCCAAAGGCGAACAGGTCGACGAAAAGAAAGAACAGGAATTGTTCGACAAGATCAAAGCGCGTTACGATGCCCAGGTTTCACCGTACTATGCGGCCGCACGACTTTGGACTGACGCGATCATCGATCCGCTCGATACCAGAAAGTGGATTTCAATCGGAATCGAAGCCGCGAACCACGCCCCGATCCAGAAACCTTTCAATCTTGGCGTGATCCAGACATAATGAACCGAAAAATCATACTGTTTACGGGGTTGCTCGCGCTGCCATGGTGTGCAGTCATGTTCGTCATCAATGTGTTTGTGCAGTCGGTTTTGCTGGGCGATGAATGCCAATACCATTCAAACGGCACTTCTTTCCTATTCAATCTATTTTATGATTTACCGGCGTCAAACGGTTATCATCCGTGGCCGAGCACTTTCAATTACGCGACGACGATGATTCTTCCGGCGCTGTATTTAGGTTTCCGTACCGCCAAACGATTTGACAGGTAACGCGTAACAATCCCGCTTTACCGGTTACAAATAAAATCGTAATTTAAACCCATGAAGAGAATCGCCTTACTCCTTTTGCTTTTGGCCGCAAGTGCATCGGCGCAGAAAAATTTTACCAGAAAAGACAGCCTGCAGGGCGGATTGCGTCCCGAACGCACTGATTACGACGTGCTGCGTTACGACCTCAACATCAAAATCGATCCAGCCGAAAAGTCAATCTCGGGTTACAATGACATTACTTTCAAGGCTTTGCCCGGAACGCCGCGGATACAAATTGACCTGTTCGAAAATATGACCATCGACAGCATCGTCATGGACGATAAAAAACTGAGTTTCCGGCGCGACAACAATGCGGTTTTCGTGTATTTCGCCGGCGGCCTTCAGGGAATCGATCCGCGAACAATCCGCGTTTATTATTCAGGAAAGCCCGAAATCGCACGAAATGCGCCCTGGGACGGCGGCTTTGTGTTCAAAAAAGACCAAAACAACAAGGATTGGATTGGCGTTGCCGTGCAGGGAACGGGCGCGAGCCTTTGGTATCCGTGCAAAGATTCGCAGACCGACGAACCTGACAACGGCTGTACGATAAAAGTCGCGGTGCCCAACGGTTTGGTCAATGTTTCAAACGGCCGATTCACAGGCAATGAAGATTTGAAAAACGGTTATACGCGCTGGGACTGGGAAGTCAAAAACCCGATCAACAATTATGACATCACGGTCAATATCGGAGATTACATCCACATTCACGATACGCGTAACGGTCTCGACCTCGATTACTACGTCTTGCGTGAAAATGAGGCAAAAGCGCGAGAGCATTTTGCGCAGGTCAAGCCGATGCTCGATTGCTTTGAGTCGAAGTTCGGGAAATATCCGTTTCCCGAAGACAGCTACAAGCTGGTGGAAACCGCTTATTTAGGCATGGAACACCAAAGCGCTGTGGCTTACGGGAATAAATATAGAAAAGGATATCTCGGATCGGATTTGTCGGGTACGGGAATCGGGATGCTTTTCGACTATATCATCGTACATGAATCGGGGCATGAATGGTTTGGCAACAGCATCACGTCAAAAGACATAGCCGATATGTGGATCCACGAAGGCTTTACGATGTATTCCGAAGTGGTTTTCGTCGAATGTCTCTACGGCTATGACAAGGCAATGACATACATGAACGGCATGAAACGCAATGTTGCGAACGACCGCCCGGTTATCGGCGTTTATGGCGTCAACAACGAAGGCTCGGGTGACATGTATTACAAAGGCGCGCTGATGATCAACACGATCAGGCATATTGTCGCCGACGATGAAAAATGGTGGAAAATCCTATTGAAGTTTGCCGAGTCCAACCGGCATAAAATCATTGATACGCAGGATGTAATCGGATTTTTCAATGCCGAAACGGGAATTGACCTCACACCTGTTTTTAGCCAATATCTAAAAACGACGAAAATTCCGAAGCTTCGGTTGGAACCAAAAAAAGGAAAGCTGACGTATTTCTGGCAAAACGTAGACGACAATTTCAACATGCCCATCGAGGTCACCATTGGCGATAAAACAGAACGGCTGTTCCCGAAGACAACGCCGCAAACCATCGCAATTCCGAAGAAAACGCCTGTTTCGGAAATACGCGCGGCGACTTCCAAATTTTATATCGACGTGGTAAAAAGTTGGTAAAAACTTCAGTATCCGGCTAAAAATTAGTATCTTAGTTAGGAACTTTAAAACGAAATGAGCATGGAAACGGTAAAAAGTCTTAACAAATGGGCCAATCGCCATACTAGTTATCCAATTGATTTGCTGCGTATCGCCCTCGGTATTTTTTTGTTTTATAAAGGTACGACGTTCATCACCGGCAGCCAGGAGGTTGCCGACGCACTCTCGCCTTTCGCCAACTTTGAAGGCGGCTGGTTTATCATGACTTACATAGTTTCCGCGCACATCATGGGCGGCATCATGATTGCCGTCGGCCTTTTGACACGATGGGTTGTTTGGGCGCAATTGCCGATTTTGGTCGGGGCGGTTATCGTCAGTGCGTTTGGCTATACCACGATAGGAAATTTACTCACCGCTGTCATCACCTTGATTGTTTGCGTCTTTTTCCTGTTCTATGGAAGCGGCAGGCATTCTGCGGATTATTACTTTAAGATGCAGCAATAACCAGCAATGGTTGATTTTCAGGTCAATAATTTAGAGAAGTCCCGAAGTCGGGGCTTTTTTTTGT
>JAEWLD010000221.1 GCA_023393485.1 Bacteroidota bacterium | reverse complement strand
CTCCAGTAGTTGCAACGCTTACCAGATCATACGTTGAATTTGCAGTCAATGGCGGCGTTGTAAGCAAGTACGTTCCCGCGGCGTCAAGAATGACAGTTTGGTTACTTCCGCTATCAACAGTGTAAGTCACCGTGGCGCCAGGTGTGCCGCTAAACGTAATTTGCCCGGTGGTTCCTGAGCAAACAGTAGGTGTCGCTGAAATGGCTGCGGTCGGTAACTGATTAACGGTAATTGTAGCGCTTCCGGCAACATTCTGCTGGCATCCATTCGGACCAGCTGCCTCAACGCTTATTAGGCTGTAAATTGTGTTGGCCGATAAAACAGGCGTAATTACACTGCCGGTTCCCGCGCCGTCGAGTACGATCGATGCATTCGTCGCACTGTCTATCGTATAATTTACAGTCGCATTTGGCGTGCCGTTAAATGTGATTGTAGCGGTCTGTCCATCGCAAATGGTCGCATCGCCCGATATCGTAGCGGTCGGCAGCGGCGCAATTGACACCGTTACGCTGTCAGTCGTATTCGCTTGACAGCCCGAACCAATTTGGACATGTGTTATTTCATAAGTAGTGGCCGTACTTATTGCATCGGTTGTCAGCGTCGCGTTTCCGGCCGCATCGAGCAGAATCGTTTGATCACCGGGAACGCCTGTTACCGTATAAGTTACTGTAGCATTTGGCGATCCGGCAAATCCAATCGTAGTGGTTTCTCCAGGACAAATACTTGAATTGCCAGTTATAGCTATCGAAGCCGTTGGCGATGCAACCACTTCAACAATAATTTCCTTCGATGGTTTACACGGATCGGTCGGCGTTGGGTTGGCAATTGCATAAACGTAATATATTCCCGGCACGTTCGGCAATGAACCCGGAGTTCCCAGGACAGGTGCGTCATAGGTTGCAATGCCACCTGCGGGAGTTACGCTTGACAACAATGTTCCGCCTGTATATGGCGCATCGCCCGTTTGTGGTGAATTAAAGTAAACGTAGGAAATTGAATCTGGAGCGGTATAAGTCGTTTCAACGCTGAACGGATCGGGATCATTGCCCTGACATATTGTTTGTTGCGGCGATGGGTTTTCGATTCCCGGAGCATCCAAAATAACATCAAACGGATAAACCACATAACAGTCAAAACCTGAATTCACTTCAAGCACTTTGACGTACAGCGTCATTTGAAGCGTTTCAGGATCGGTAACCGGAAGCGTATAAGTGGTCGATATCGGCGCAATTTCATTCTCAGCGTTAAATTGCGTAGTGTAATAACCGACCTCGTAGTTTGCCGGGTTCAAACTACCGAACATTTGAGATTCGATGTCGGTAAGATTAAACGGCTGATAACATTGTACGATGTTTTGTGGCGCTTGTGCCGGCGGAATAACCGGATCGCGGAATTCGACATTGATGCAGTCGATTTGCTCGCAAGTGCCGGTATATGCCCTTACGCAATATTCGCCAGGCTCAGTGACGGTGATTGCAGGTGTTGTCTGGGGCAAAATCACACCGCCAAGCGACCATTCAAATTCGTAAACCGTTGGATCGAGCTCAGTATCGAGTGTCGTTGAAGAACCATAACAATTGGCCGTTCCGGAAGCAACGAGCATATCAGGGCCCAAATCTGCCTGACCGACGTTGAAACTTCCGGCCTCGATAAATACGGCAGAGTCAAAAGCAGTATCCGAATAATCGCCGATAACGAGCTTAATGCTGTATAAATGGTTTGGTATTACAGAAGCCGACGCCATCATCGGAACTGCCTGCCCGAGCATATCAATGGCTGCGTTCGCAGGATTGTCCGGATTGTAAACGTCAAAATAATTTATATTGGCCGACCCGCATGTTCCGTTATAAGCCTGGTCGCGGATATTGGTTACCGACACCGGAATATTTGTACCCGGAATCACCGCCACATTCTGTATCGTGCCGGTAACCATATCTTTCAAAATAAATGCGAATGTGTCTGAGAAACCGCACTGGTAAGTACCGTATTCATTTGAGGCAAACAAGAAACGGAAACTGAAATTATCGGTCAGCGGCACAAAGTCAAACTGGACGTAAGAAACGTCGTTGACCGATCCAGCCGGCCCGGTTCCGCCAGCCCAGTTCACGCCATACAAATCCTGGCCATTCGGCGACGGATAACCGATACTGTTATTATCGGACGAACCCGAACCAACAGTTGAATCATCACCGTCGGTTTCGCTGAACGGTCCTTCGCAGGCTTTAGCCGAGCCGCAACGGATCACGACGCCGCTCTTGAGTGGGAAACTCGAATTGTTTCTATGGAAATAACCCACGCCCGGATTACTTGAAGAACCTACCTGGGCCGTAAAATTCGAAACGTTCGCACAGTCTGAGTCGATCAAAATATCTTCCACCAATTGCGGAACGGTATAGGTTCCAGTGGTCACTGTTACCCAACGCGGCCGCGGCGTATCTGTATCGGTACAGCCAGGGCAAGCTGGAACCGGATCAGTTGTATCGCTCGTGACCGAAACGGTATTGGTCAGGTTGACGAATGCCAGATTGTAACCCGTCGGAACATTGATTGTAACAGTATAGGTCACGGTCTGACCTACCGCCAAAACCGGAATCGTGTCAAGCATATCATCGGTGCCGCTTGCGCCCTGATCACTTGACCATTCCATCTCTGAGATTCCAGGCGGCATGTTGTCGGTCACTTCCACGTTGACCGCGTCGCTCGGGCCATTGTTGGTGACCGTAATGGTATAAGTCGTGTCTTCATCGACTAGATATTGCGTTTGTCCATTGGTTTTAACCGTAACGATGTCGGCTTGCGGATCGGGCGTATCAGTATCAGTACAGCCCTGACATAAAGGATTTGGATCTGTTGTCGCACTGCCTGCTGTCACCGTGTTCACCAGGTCGGTGGACTGGTCAAAGTCTGCGGGAATAGGCATGTTAATCGTATAGACGATCGTATCGCCCACAGCCATATTGGGAATCGCGTCATTGAGGTTTCCTGTTCCGGATGCGCCGTTGTCGCCACTCCAGGTGACCAATGTCGGGTCAATGCCCGCCGGCACTAAATCCTGGATCGTGACGTTGGTTGCCGCCGCCGGGCCGTGATTGGTCAAAATCACACTATAAACCTGTGTTTGACCGGCTGTGTAATTCAAATCGTTGTCGGTCTTGAAAACAACGATGTCGGCAGTACCGGGCGCAGCCGCGATATCTGTGTCTGTGGCCGTGTTGTTTGCAGTGTTGGGCTCGCCGGGCGTAACGGTCGACGCCGTGCTCGTCAAAGTGCCCGAATAGCCGACGGGAACAAAAACAGTGATCGTGTAAATGACGGATTCGCCCGAGGCAAAAAACGGCAAGGTATCGTTCAGCGGTATGTTGGTTCCGCTTGACCCGTTGTCGCCAACCCATGAAAATTGAGTAATTCCGGCAGGGATAGGATTTGCGACCACCGTGTTGTCTGCATCGCCCGGACCATTGTTGGTCACCGTGACGGTGTACGTTGAGGGATAACCCGGGATAAAAGCAGACTGATAATTGGTGTTTGTGACGACGACGTCAAATTGTGCGTGGCTTTCAGCAAAGCCAAATACAATAAACAGTAAGAACAGTAATTTTCTTTTCATTGCAGCTTTTTTGGTTGTAGTTGTTGGTTGTTGTGCGCATGTTGTAAATATTAACAAAGCCTTGATTAGGTAAAGAAAAAGGCTAACATTTTGTTAATTATTTTTTAATTCCCAAATATAACTATTTAACACAAAACATCTTCGTTAAATTTGCAAAAAAATACGCCCAATGAGCAAAATCACCATACGGGAAACACAAAATCCCGCGATACTTAAATTCGAGTTTTCGGATTTCATCGTTCCAAACGGAAGTTATGAATTCAAAAACATCGATGATGCAAAACCGTCGCCGCTCGCCCAGCAATTATTTTATCTCCCGTTTGTAAAAACAGTTTACATTTCGGGGAATTTCATTGCGATTGAACGCTACGACATCGTTGAATGGGATGACGTGAAAGACGCCGTCGCCGAGCAAATTGAAGCCTATGTCGCAAAAGGCAGCCCTGTTGTAATTGAACAGGCGCCGAAAGGCAAGAACCCGGTTTCTGTTTATGCCGAAATGACGCCGAACCCATCGGCAATGAAATTCGTCGCAAACATTCGCCTGACCACTGCAATGGCCGAGTTCAAGAACATCGATGAGGCAAACGCGTCGCCGCTTGCGCAAGCACTTTTCAACTTCCCTTTTGTCAGGGAAATTTTTATCGATGAGAATTATATTTCGGTTACCAAATACGATCGTTTCAATTGGGATGAAATCACGCTCGAATTGCGCACTTTCATCAAGCAGTTTATTGAAAACGGCGGCATTGTGATCGATGAAAACTACATCAGCCCGGCCAAACAGGAAAAACAGCAAATTGCGAATTTCGACAACCTCGACACGACGTCGCAGCAAATCATCAATATCCTTGAAGAATATGTAAAACCGGCGGTTCAGGCCGACGGAGGCAATATTCTTTTCGATTCATTCGACCCTGAAGAAAAACGTGTCAAAGTTGTATTGCAAGGCGCGTGTAATGGCTGCCCGTCGTCGACCTTTACGCTTAAAAGCGGCATCGAGAATATGTTGAAAGACATGTTGCGCGATGAAAACATAAAGGTGGAAGCGATAAATGCATAACGACAAAAAATCGTAAATTTAAGCGTCTCTTTTGGGGCGCTTTTTTATTTATATATTAATTTAAACCCCAAAGGTTTTTAAAACCTTTGGGGTTTTCACCAAACCATGAACGAACTCTCCCAACAAACCAGCCCATACCTGCTCCAACACGCCAACAATCCGGTTCACTGGAAAGCATGGAATGATGCAGCGCTCCAAAAGGCAGCTTCAGAAGATAAACTGGTCATCGTAAGTTCAGGCTATTCGGCGTGCCATTGGTGCCACGTAATGGAACATGAAAGCTTTGAAGACAATAAGGTCGCCGAAGTAATGAACCGCAATTTCATCTCAATCAAAGTCGATCGCGAAGAAAGGCCGGACATCGATGCCGTTTACATGAAAGCCGTCCAGATCATGACCGGCCAAGGCGGATGGCCAATGAATGTAATTTGCCTTCCCGACGGACGTCCGGTTTGGGGCGGCACATATTTTCAGAAAAAAACCTGGATCGATTCGCTTGAACAACTGGCTGAAATATACCGATCAGATCCAACGCGAATGATTGAATACGCCGAAAAACTGCAAAGTGGCCTCGAGGCCATCAGCCTAATGGCAGCTGAAAATCCGCATCAGGACTTGTCACAGGAAATCCTCGCCCAACTGGTAAAAAAATGGGCAAAAAGTTTCGACAAGGATTTCGGTGGCTACGCGCGTGCACCAAAATTCATGCTGCCGACCAATTGGAAATTCCTGCAGCGATATGGTTTCCAGTCCAAAGATGAAGAAATCCTCAAACAGGTAGATTTGACCTTGACCAGAATGGCTTACGGCGGTTTGTTCGATACTGTTGGCGGCGGTTTTTCGCGCTATTCGGTCGATATGCAGTGGCATGTGCCGCACTTTGAAAAAATGCTTTACGACAATGGCCAGCTCGTTTCTCTCTATGCGGATGCCTACAAACGCACCAAAAATCAGCTTTACAAAGAAACCATAGAAAAAACGCTTGAATTTGTTGTGCGAGAGCTTTCAAATGGCGAAGGCGGCTTCTATTCGGCGCTCGATGCAGACAGCCTGAACGCTGAAGGAAAACTGGAGGAAGGCGCATTTTACGTCTGGACAAAGCACGAATTACAGCAGCTTATCGGCGAGGATTTCAACCTCTTCGCCGATGTCTTCAATATCAACGAATTTGGCCATTGGGAACACGGAAACTATGTCCTGATCCAAACCGATCCGCCCGGGAACATCGCAAAAGCGCACAACATCGACACGGCTGAACTTTCGGCCAAAAAGCGTGAATGGGAAAAAATCCTGTTCGGCGAACGCGAAAAGCGCCCAAAGCCACGGCTCGACGACAAATGCCTGACTTCGTGGAACGCGATGATGGGCACAGGATTCTGCGACGCTTACCAAGCCGTCGGCAATGAGAATTATAGAACGCTGGCGCTACGAACGGCTCAGTTTCTGACCGAAAAACTTTGGTCGCCGGACGGCAATTTGTTTCGAAACTACAAAAATGGCAAGGCAACTATCAATGGCTACCTCGAAGACTACGCGCATACCATCGATTTTCTGACCTCGGTTTACCAAATGACGTTTGACGAAAAATGGCTCAGCGACGCCAGACAGTTGACCGATTACGTTTTCGCGCATTTCCATGATCCAAAATCGGGATTTTTCAAATTTACCTCCGACGAAGACCAGGCACTCGTGGCCGCCCATTTTGAAACCGAGGACAACGTGATTCCGGCGTCCAATTCGGTCATGGCCCAGAACCTTTTCAAACTTTCGGTTTACTTCGGCAATCCGCATTACGAAACGGTCTGCATAAATATGTTGCGGCACATTTTGCCGATTGTAGATTATCCGTCGGCGTTTTCCAACTGGCTTGGCGTGCTAATGAATTTTTCCGAAAACCAACGAGAGCTTGCCGTTTGCGGTATCGATGCCATTGGCGCGGCGCGTCAAATTTCATCCGGGTACAGGCCAAACCTGGTTATCGCCGGAAGTGAAAAACCTTCGGATTTGCCGTTTCTCAATGGGCGATTCGCAGCAGGCAAAACACTTTTTTATATCTGCCGCAACAAGGCCTGCGATTTGCCGCAAAACAATCTTCAAGCAGCACTCATCGATTTAGACAAAAACTAATCGTATCTTTATTACCAAACCAATAAATTCAAAATCATGGGATTAGGTAATTTTTTAAAGAATTTGTTCGGCGGCGCAAAAGATGCCACTGATAAGGTCGGGCAAACCGCTGGCGATGCTGTAGACCAATCAAAAGCGACCGCGGAAGATTATCTCGAAAAGGCCAAGGACGCAGCCGCGCCGTACATCGAAAAAGCAGAAGAATATGTTGACAAGGCCAAACAAGCGGCACAACCGTATATTGAAAAGGCCGAAGAATATGCCGATAAAGCCGGATTAGCGGCTGGTGAGGTCGCTGAAACCATTAAGGAAAAAGCCGCGCCGATCATTGATAAGGTTGAAAACTTTGTCAAAGATACCGCCGATTCGATCAGGGAAAAAGCCAACGATTTTACTTCCGATGGCTCCGGGGCGGCCGACGATGCCCGTAACAAAGCCCAAAATGGCATGAACCGCATTGAGGAAGATGCTGATTAATCTTTAAAAAAGTCGTATTTTTGGACCTTCCCAAACCGAAGGTCGTTTTTCATGAAATTGCTCTTTTATATCAATACTGCCGAAAAATATCTGTCGGCATTTCTCCAGAAATTAGTCGATTATTCGCCAAAAGTCATTTCGGCTTTATTGGTCCTGGTTGTAGGTTTGTACGCGATTAGGCTGGTCAACCGCTTCGTGAAACGCATTATGGTGCAGCGCTCGCTTGACCCGACGCTGTCAAAATTCCTAGCCGATATTTTGCTTTGGGCACTCAGGGTTTTACTCTTCATCACTGTCATTTCAAGGCTTGGCATCGAGACATCGTCGTTTGTCGCAATTCTTGGCGCGGCAGGTTTGGCGATAGGTTTATCATTACAAGGTTCGTTGTCTAATTTCGCCGGCGGCATGCTGATCATTCTCTTTAAGCCGTTCCGCGTTGGCGATACCATCGAGGCGCAGAATGCAATCGGGACAGTCAGCGAAATCCAGATTTTCGTCACCAAACTGATCACGTCGCAAAACCAGACGATTTTCATCCCGAACGGCATTTTGTCAAACGGGACGATCGTCAATTATTCAATGGAAAAAATACGCAGGGCAGAGTTGACACTCGCGATTTCCTACGATACCGATATCCGCGTTGCCAAGGAAATCATCATGGAAATCATGTCGGGCAATAAAAAAATTCTTAAAAATCCAGCGCCGGTCGTGGCAGTTCGCGAATTGACGCCGTCGGCAATCCTCTTGGCGATCAGGCCCTGGAGCAAAAATGAAGATTTCGGTGATATGACGGCAGATGTTCTCGAATCGTGCAAATCCGCGTTTGACAATGCCGGGCTTTCAATCCAGCCTTACAACATCGAGTTTGCGAAAAAAACGCAATAATCAGCTTTTTTCGGCAATAAAATCCTTGAGGTAAAACGGCTCGAAGTAGGCCAAATCCTCAAACTGGTCTGCTTTGAACTTTGCGAAGCCCGGCGCGGCCATGTCAACTGCCGAAGGATAAACGATGTCTTCGTGGTAAATGAACCGTCCGCCTGCCAAGACGGTTTTGATTTTTGGCTGGCAATCGCCAATGATGTGGATTGTACTATTGATTCCAGACAATGAATCGGCAGTGATGATTTCAGCTTCGACTTTGCGCACCAAATTGTGCCCGACATCATAAACGGCGCTGTAGACTTCCATCCGGCGCGCGTCGAGCATCGGCACGATGACGCCATCGGCGATCTTCGCTTTTAAAGCCAATACCTGTAAAGTCCCGACAGAAATCAGCGGAATGCCGAGTGCCATGCAAAAACCTTTGGCCGCCGAGACGCCAATCCGCAATCCTGTATACGAACCCGGACCTTTGCTGACGGCGACCGCGGACAAATCACCGTAAGCGATGCCTGAGGTTTTTAACACGTCGTCGATAAATACGTGGAGTTTTTCCGCATGCGCGTAACCATCGGTCGCCAACTCGCGCGAGGCAATCACCTGGCCGTCTTTCGCAATTGCTACCGAACAGTTTTTCGTCGCCGTTTCAATATTGAGAATCAAAGCCATTAGTCAACCGTGACACTCACTTTATCATCCTTTTTCTTGGTATCCGCCGACGAGCTTTTCTTGTCTTTGCTTTGAGTGACAACATCGCCCGGATTCAAATCTTTGGTCACGGTAGTGTACGGCCCGACGATGACTTCATCTCCTTTTTTCAGCCCTTGCGTCACCTCGATGTTGGTGTCGTCCTGAATGCCGGTTTTGATTACGCGGAGTTTCGCCTTGCCGTTTTCACGAACAAATACGCATTCAAATTTCTTGTCTGTCTTCGGCTTGACTTTGTCGTCTTTAGGTTTGTCGCCAAGCGGTTTCTTGACCGATGAAGTATCAGAT
>JAEWLD010000186.1 GCA_023393485.1 Bacteroidota bacterium | reverse complement strand
CGTCCATACTCGGCGCGCCGGTTGTTGTCTGGCTGCTATTGCGCAAACGAAAACTGACATGAGCCGAACGATTATCCATACAAAAAACCTCAGCATCGGCTACCGACAAAAACACGGCGCGAACGTCGTTGCCAGCGAAATCGAATTGTCGCTTGAAAGCGGAAAACTGATTGCACTGATCGGGCCGAACGGCGCTGGCAAATCCACATTGCTACGAACCCTTACCGGAATCCAGCCGCCGTTGTCAGGCCACGCGCTGCTCGAGGGGAAAAATGTCGCTGATTACAACCCGGTTGAACTCGCCCAGCGGCTCAGCCTCGTACTTACTGAAAAACTTCCACCGAGCAGCCTGACCGTTTTTGAACTGATCGCGCTCGGCCGCCAGCCGTACACCAATTGGATTGGCACGCTCACAGACGCCGATCTTGAGAAAATCGACAGTGCAATGGCAATGACTGCCACAACATCGCTTGGCGAAAAAAAACACTATGAAATCAGCGACGGACAGCTGCAAAAAGTCCTGATTGCGCGCGCTCTGGCACAGGACACACCGCTGATTGTCCTCGACGAACCGACAACGCATCTTGACTTACAACATAAAGTATCGCTTTTCAGGCTGTTGAAAAAGCTCACCCAGGACGCCGGGAAATGCGTCCTGTTTTCAACACACGATATCGACATCGCCATTGAACTAAGCGACCAAATGATTTTGATGAATAACGGCAAGGCGGTTCAGGGAACGCCTCAGGAATTCATCGCGTCAAATGCTTTCGACAGCCTTTTTGCCGATGACGATATTGTGTTCGACGCCGAAAAAGTTAAGTTTGTCTTTAAAAACTTGTAAGGCTGCGGCTTTGCGAGTAACTTCGGTAAAACTTCACGCATGAAATTTTTGTCCGTTTTTTTCCTGATGGCCGCACAGGCAGTGTTCGCGCAGCAATTTGAACTGACCCCAAACGGTTTTGACGCCGTTGAAATCACGCGGCCCAACAGAACCAACGAAAAACTGATCGAGCTCACAAAAGCCTGGGCCGATTATTACCACAGGCATGGCCACGATGCGTATAATGTAACTGCAAACTCAATTGACATCGATGCGTTTAAGGACAACGCTTTTTTCTACCACAATCTCGGCGAATTGTTTACGCATCGGATCAGATACACCATGCGGTTCAACTTTACCGACGAAGTTTGCCGCGTGCGTTTCATCGTCAAGGAAATCTATGTAAAGAAAACGTTGATCAAAATGACGCCTGCAGATTTTTTCACGCCCGACGGCATGCTCAAGGATGACATGGACGAAGCGAAAGCGTCGCTCGAAAAAACCGCGAACAACGCGCTTGCCTCATTCGCGAAATTCATCAGCGATTAACCTTTTAACAGGTTGATACTGACCGTTGCCATTTCCGAATCGGGAAAGCGGCGGAAAACGCCCGGATCGGAATATAATCCGGCTTCAGAAGCGATTTTGTTGAACACATCGATCTCTACGATGTATTGGTCAGAAAAACCGTGTGTCGCATCATAAGCCGTAGCCGAAGTGCGGCCCGGGTTTGCCGCGGTCAATTCGGGTGCGATCGTGTGAAGCTCAATGAGCAATAGGCCGAATTTCTTGACATATGGCGACCATTTTTTCAGGTGTTCGAGCAAATTGTCTTCAACCAGATTGTTCGGGATTCGCCTGCCGCGGTGGGCAAACGCTCCGGTCGACGTGCTGATGCGACCCGGTGTAATGTGCTGGGGATCAGACCATATGCGATTGTGGTCAAGGAATGTTCGGACGTTGAGCAAATCCCTGAGGTCGATTTCATAGTTTTCAATCAAATCATCGGCGAGTTTGTCGGGCCTGCCGATATCGCCCCAAATGACTTTAGCCCAAATGTCGGCCTTGATTAGGTTGGCGCGCGTGACTTTGAGCGCGGTCTGGTTGTAATCTACGCCGACCAGGAACAGCGGATATTCGTCAAGCATCTTGCCGCGCAATGTCTGACGATCGATCACCTCGAAGATATGCTGCAGGAATGCGCCATTGCCGCAACCCATATCGAGAATGCCTTTGGGCTGCTCTTCGATCGGGCGGTTGAAAAGATCGATCAGGATTTCATCGACGACCTTGAAATATGTATCGTGCGCACCGCCGCTGCCCCAAACGTTCATCTCGCGGTCTACGTGGCGTTCGTCTTCGCCTTCACCTACGCGCAGAATGGCCGGATTGCCAAAAATCAGTTCGTCGACCCTGGCGAATGTCGGCAGATACGAAACTGTCACGCCATAAGCCGACGCGCGTTTGGCGAAAAATAATCCGGTTTCAGTAAATTGGTAATTGCCGTTTTTTTCGTTGAACCAGCCGAGCCAGGCAAAAAAATCGAGAATTCGTTTAAAGAGTTCGGGCGACTTGTGGAATTCCTCGGGCCGGAACGAAATTTCCATGAAATATTTGTGGAACATGCCATTCATGCCAAGCCTGACGAGCGTCGGGCCGACGAGATAGCCTTCGACGTGTTTGAGTATTTGCCGCTGGACTTCGCGCGTGGTTGCATCGTCAGACAGAACGACGTCGTAATTATTTTTATATTTCTCAAAAATTGCGTTGAGTTTATTGAACGGCGCTTCCTCAAAAAGCCGCGGATGGAAATCCTGTGAAAATTTCAGCAATTCAACTACGTCGTCATACAAATGAATGTGATTGAATGCGGATTCGCTTTTGGCATTTGCATCGACTGAAATGATATCTTTTTCGGTATCGATGTGATAATCGAGAAAACCCTGCGAGGCCAAAACGCGCAAACCAACGTTAAGATAACCTTCATTAGCCTTGAACTTTTGCGTGAGTTCGGGCAAAGTCGCGGTTTGATTTTCGAGAATGTAATCAACAACGCCTTTTTGTTTGAGCGCAACGGCCACCGGCGCAGTGGCCAAGCCGTCAAGGTGTCTGAAAATCGTAGCGCGAAGGTTGTGTTTGTCAATCATATTTTGAGGTTTTCGCCCAAATATATGAAAATTTGAATGGGCGAAACCAGTCGCGCGCGCTC
>JAEWLD010000116.1 GCA_023393485.1 Bacteroidota bacterium | reverse complement strand
CCGTTCCAGTCTCGATTCTCGGTACGTTCTTCTTTATGCAAGTATTCGGATTTTCGGTCAACCTGCTGACTCTTTTTGCCCTTGTCCTCGCGATCGGTATCGTGGTCGATGACGCGATTGTCGTGGTCGAAGCCGTCCACGAGAAAATGCACAGCAAAAAACTGTCGGCAAAAGCGGCCACGACTTCGGCGATGAGCGAGATCACCGGCGCGATCGTGTCGATTACACTGGTGATGTCGGCGGTATTTTTGCCGGTCGGTTTTATGGAAGGCTCGACAGGCGTTTTTTATCGGCAATTCGCGTTTACGCTCGCCATTGCAATCGTGATTTCCGCAATCAACGCTTTGACTTTGAGCCCGGCACTCGCGGCTTTGTTTCTTAAGGATGTGCCTTCCGACAATCATCATCATACCGGCGAAAAGCCGAAAAACTTCAAAGAAAAGTTCTTTTTGGGCTTCAACACAGGCTTCGACAAACTGACCGGCAAATACGTCAGAAGCCTGCAATTCCTGATCAAATGGCGTTGGGCGAGCCTCGGCGGACTGGCCGTGGTCATTCTCGCGACAGTCTATATGGTCAAAACCACGCCGACCGGATTTATTCCGTCGGAAGATCAAGGATTCATCGCAATTTCATTGTCAATGCCGGCAGGCGCGTCGCTTGACCGTACCAAGGAAGCGATGGCCGAAGTTGAAGCCGCGATCGGTAACGCGCCGTACAAACGGACATTGATGAAACTTTCGGGTTTCAACATGCTGTCACAATCCTCGAGCCCATCGGCCGGCGTGGCTTTCATCCTGCTCAAGCCCGCCAAGGAACGCGGCGATGTACAGGACATCAATGAAATCATGAACCAGGTCCGAGGGAAACTATCGTCAATCAAAGGCGCCAACTTTTTTGTATTCACATTCCCGACGGTTCCGGGCTTCAACAACGTCGATGGGCTCGATATCGTGCTGAAGGACAAAACCGGCGGCGCGGTGTCAAAATTCAGCGAAGTCAGCAACAAATTCATTGGCGAACTAATGAAAACACCTGAAATCGCAGTGGCATTCACAAGCTTCAAAGCCGATTATCCGCAGCTCGAGATGAAAGTCGATGATGTCAAAGCCGAACAACTGGGCGTCAGCACGCGTGACATTCTACAGACGATGCAGGCGTATTTCGGCAGCGCGCAAGCCTCTGATTTCAACCGATTCGGCAAATATTACCGCGTCATGGTCCAGGCCGAAGCCGGGTCGCGCGCCAACACCGCTGCAATGAACGGCATTTTTGTCAAGAACAACCGCGGCGAAATGGTGCCGATCAACACGCTGGTCAAACTCAACCGGATTTACGGCGCCGAAACCGCATCGCGTTACAACCTGTTCAACTCGATTGCCGTCAACGCCATCGCCAAACCGGGCGTTAGTTCGGGCGCGGCAATCCAGGCCGTGCAAGATGCGGCAGACAATTATTTGCCAAAAGGCTATACGATTGAGTTTTCGGGGTTGACAAAAGAAGAAATCTCTTCAAGCGGCCAATCGGCGATTATCTTTGGACTGAGCCTGCTGTTCGTGTTCTTTTTGCTCGCGGCCCAATACGAAAGTTATGTTTTGCCTGCCGCGGTGATTTTATCGATCCCGACAGGAATTTTCGGCGTGTTTGCCGCCATCGGCATCGCAGGGATCGAAAACAATATCTATGTACAGGTCGCATTGATCATGCTGATCGGACTGCTTGCCAAAAACGCAATTTTGATCATTGAATACGCCGTCCAACGGCGACGCGCCGGAAAATCGCTGCTCGCTTCTGCGCTTGAAGCTGCAAAGTTGAGGCTGCGCCCGATCATCATGACCTCGCTCGCATTCGTCGTCGGACTCATCCCGATGATGCGCGCGACCGGACCATCCGCGCAGGGAAACCATTCAATCAGTATCGGCGCGGCCGGCGGTATGATTTCGGGCGTATTGCTGGGCATTTTCATCATTCCGGTGCTGTTTATCGTATTCCAGTATCTGCAGGAGAAAATTACCGGCAAACCGCTTTCGGTCGTCAACAATGAAAACAGGCAGTCAAACCACAATCATTTACCAATCAATCATGAAGAAGTCTATCAATAATTTAATAATGCTGCTGTCTGCCCTTGCCACTTTGTCGGCAGGCGCGCAAAACGCTGAAGTCCCGAAAAACTTCCGCAATACGGCATCGCAGGATACAGTAACAATCGCCGACCTGAAATGGAACGAGTTTTTTGCAGAAACCGATTTGTCGGAACTGATCAAGTCGGCGCTCGCCAAAAACAACGACCTGCAGATCGCCGGGAAAAACATTGCGATCGCGAACCTGCAATACAAACAGTCAAAATGGGGCAACGTGCCAACGCTGACCGCTTTCGCCGATGCAGGCTCCACGCGGCTTTCAGATAACAGCCTTAACGGGCAAAACGCAGCTATCGCTTTGGGACAACATCATATCGAAGATTTCACCGTCGGCGGAACGCTGAGTTGGGAAGCCGATATTTGGGGAAAAATCCGCAACCGGAAAAAAGCGGCGCGTGCAAATTATCTGCAGACCGCCGAAGCCAAAAAAGCATTGCAGACTACAATCGTTGCCAACATCGCGAAAGGTTATTACGATTTGCTGATGCTTGACGCGCAGCTTGAGATCGCCAAACGGAATTTGCAGCTCAATGACTCGACATTGTTTATCGTGAAGCTTCAGTTCGATGCCGGACAAGTCACATCGCTTGCAACACAGCAAACCGAGGCACAAAGGCTTGTCGCTGCCAAACTCGTTCCCCAGCTTGAGCAAAATATCCAGTTACAGGAAAATGCCTTGAGTGTTCTGATCGGCGAATTTCCCGATGCGAAACACCGCGCCAATACGCTTGGGTCATTGACAATTAAACAGGATTTGCATGCGGGAATCCCAGCCAGGCTATTGCAACGTCGCCCGGATGTAAAAGCCGCTGAATTGGCTTTAATTGCGGCCAATGCAAATGTCGGTATCGCGAAGGCCAGCCTTTATCCGTCACTGAACATCACGGCCGCCGGTGGCGTGAATTCGTTTGAGGCGAGCAATTGGTTTAATCTTCCGGCGTCGCTTTTCGGAACGGTTGCCGCTGGCCTGGCCGCGCCGCTGCTCAACGGAAAACGACTCAGGACAAACTACGAAATCGCGAAAGCCGAGCGCGACCAGGCTGCGATCGCGTTCAGGCAGACGGTTTTGGTCGCTGTGGGTGAAGTATCTGATGCGCTGGTTAAAATCGAGAAGCAGGACGAGCAGTACGCAATCGTCACCGGGCGTGTCGAAACACTCAAAAATGCAATTTCAAACGCCAGCATGCTTTTTAAAAACGGCATGGCGACTTATCTCGAAGTGATTGTCGCCCAGGGCAACCTGCTTGAGGCGGAACTGGAACTGGCTACGATAAAGAAAGACAGACTGTCATCTGGCGTTGACCTTTATCGCGCCCTTGGCGGTGGCTGGGAATAACGTTGATTGTGGTGCGGCTTTGCCGCGGCCCGGGTTTCGGCCCGGGTTTTTTTATGCCAAAAATTGTAAGCCTTTCATTGAATGATGTAAGTTGAGTTTTTCTGAAATCGCCAACTTGCAATAAATTGAGATCATGCAGGCTTCGCCCATCATCACCGGATGTTCGTCATATAACGAAAGCTATTGGAAAGGCGTTTTCTACCCCGAAACACTGCCGAGAAAATTGTGGTTTGACCATTATTGCAAGTTCTTCGATACCTACGAACTCAATGCGACATTCTACAAATTCCCGACCGACAAAGGCCTGACGGCCTGGTACAACAATTCGCCCGCGGGTTTTTTGTTTTCGGTCAAAATGTATAAAGGCGTGACGCATTTCAAAAAGTTCAATGATTGCGAGCGATTGATCGGCGAATTTTATGACGCGTGCAGAAAAAATCTCAAAGAGAAACTGGCTTGCGTGCTGTTCCAAATGCCGCCGTCGTTCAGTTGGTCTGAACAGCGGATGAAGCTGGTTTTGGATTCGCTGGATTACAGTTTTAAAAATGTTGTTGAATTTCGGCACATCAGCTGGTGGAACGAAAATGTTTACGCTGCTTTGCATGAGCACGGCGTGGTTTTCTGCAATGTGAGCTATCCGACGTTGCCTGAAGAAATTGTACGGACGGACAACATCGGCTATGTCAGATTGCATGGCGTACCGAAGCTTTTTTATTCAGGTTACAGCATTGAATATCTTGCCGACTTACATGATCAAATCACCGGGCAAGGTTGGGAAAAGTCGTTTGTCTATTTCAACAACACGGCGAGCGAATCGGGAATTTTCAACGCTTTGGAGTTCAAAAGCCGATCTCAAAATACGGTCGAAAACAGATTGGAATGATAACATTGCCATTTTGCGAATATGCACAGAAAATCAAGTGAAATGTGATGAAACGGCTTCGGATTTCTGTTTTTCCCGGTTTTGGTCATTGCCTTTTTTGAGATAGGCTTCAATCAGATAGGCGAGAAGCAATCCGCTGACCACCAAGATCGCCGATCCCGAAACCGTCAGCAGGAAAGATGAATAGACATAATGACCATCGCGTAATTGCCTGATGGTTTTGCGATATCTGAAATAGGCAAGAGTCGTCATCACAGCGCCGCAGCCAACGAGGATGATTCCCATGATCTGGCTCACGAACAGCGAAAACTTGACCGCGACAAAGCCAAACGCCATTACCGCGACGCCGGTCCTGAGCCATGCGAGGTAAGTTTGTTCGTTGGCCAGCAAGGCTGTGATCAGTTTTTCGTCTTTCATGATGATGGATTTTTGTAAAGATAACATACCAGAAGGGCAACATTTTATAACGTCCTGAACAAACATTATACAATCCTATGGCGCCGGTCATTTCAACATTCGGGCGATTGCAGAACGCCGACGGAAACTATTTCAATCCGCGCAAAAGCCGATTGGCAAGCGCCGTCTATTTTTTCATTTCGGGCTTCGGTTATGCGGCGTGGGCGGCGCGAATTCCAACGATTCGTCACGACTTCGGGCTTTCTGACGCGATGCTCGGTTCGCTGCTCTTCGCGATGCCGCTCGGGCTGATC
>JAEWLD010000066.1 GCA_023393485.1 Bacteroidota bacterium | reverse complement strand
GGCCAGCAGAACATGGATGCAGCGACGCTCGACGAATTGCGCGAAGGCGTTGAAAACGCACTGCAGAACACACGGCAGGTTTCATACAAATTGATGCCGCCGCTGCTTGAGACGATGGGACTTTCGGCCGCGATCGGCGATTATTTTGAACGCCTCGGGCCAAAAACGTCGGTCGAATTTACAATAGACGCCGAAAAAGCAATTGATTTGCCCAGTGAAATCGGCTACGAACTTTTCCGGGTTATCCAGGAATTGACAACCAACATGCTCAAATACGGCAATGCGACCCGGTGTAAGGTCGGCGTAGCAGAATCGGATGCGACTTTATTTTTACACATTGCCGATGACGGCGCACCTTTCGATTTTTTTGAAAGGCTTGAAACAAGCGCCGGCACCGGACTTAAAAACATCGCTTCAAGGCTCAAGGTCATCGGAGCGACCCTGACCCAGCGGCCAAGTCCCGGAAATGATTTTGTGATCACTTTAAAACGCAGGAAATAATGTTAAGAGTAGGTATTGTAGACGATCACCAGCTGTTCAGGAAGAGCCTGTCAATGCTGATCAATTCATTTGACCAGACCAAAGTCGTGATTGAAGCGCCAAACGGTCGCGCGTTCCTCGATCTGCTCGAAGAGAATCCGATTGACCTGGTTTTGCTTGATATCCAGATGCCAGAAATGAACGGGTTTGAAACCTGCCGTATACTCCGGCAGCATTATCCCGAGGTCAAGATTCTTGTGGTGTCACAATTGACCACCAAGGAAAGCATCCATAAAATCATGGAACTCGGTGCCGACGGTTATTTTACCAAGAATTCGGCGCCGGAACAACTTGAACACGCGATCAAAACGCTCAACCAAAACGGTTTTTACTTCGGTACCGAACTTGGCAAAGTGCTGCGCGAAGCAATTTTGTGGGAAAAGAAAAAACCCGCAAAGCCAGTCGAAGCCGTAGCGTCACTGACCGCGCGTGAAGTAGATATCATCAGGATGGCAGCGCAGGAATTGAGCAGCGCCGAAATCGCCGACAAGCTGTCAATCAACATTCGGACTGTGGATACGCACCGCAACCGGATCATGGAGAAAACCCATGCGCGGAATTTTATCGGCGTCGTGCTTTATGCGCTTCGCCATGAGTTCATTACACTCGACGAATTAGCTTGAAAATCATCGGCAAATTACTCTTTTGGCGCGATGATTTACGGTTCCGGCAAAAATATTACGCAAAATTACCTACAAAATTCAGTATAAATACGTATTGATTGGCGTGGCAAAAATGTCTTGATTTGAATTTAATTAGAACAAATCAAAAAAACATCCTGACCATGGAAACCAATCTCGAAATTCCGCAAGAGCAGCAGTATGAAGCGTTTAGGTTAATCAAGGATCTTGTTTACCGCAGCGTTGAACCCGAACGTATAAGCCTGAGCGATGCCAAGAGTTATATGGCGATTATTGTTGACAACAACAGCCACCGTACCATTTGCAGGCTTTACCTCAACAATAAACAGAAGTATATCGGTACAATCAGCGAGCGAAAAGTAGAAACGCGCACGATGATCAGCGGCATTGACGATATTCCCGCGTTTTCAAGCGTGCTCAACGAAGCGGCAAGACGTTACGCCAGTATGTGAGAATCGCTGCGGACAATCTAAAATTTCTAAAATGGATTCAAATGGTCGCCAAAACGGCTAACCTGCCTAAGGCGATTGCGCATTTGAATCATTCTCTGTTCAGCCGACCAAATAGATGGAAAAAAAAACCAGGTTCATATTGCTGCTTCTTTGCACGCTGCTATTTACGCATCAACCCGAAAAAAAGAAAATGCGTCATATTGGCGCCGAAGAAAGTTTCCAACCCGAGATTTGGCGGCAGCGTGACGTTTTACGACACATCGATCAGAATTTGTAGTAGTTAGTTTGAGGACACCGGCGCATGCCGGTGTCTTTATGAAAAGAAAGTTTCGATTTCATGGGCAAGCCGATCCAAAGATACTTTCTCAAGCGGATGCGGCGTGTCCGGCAGGACTATAAAATCCGCGTTGGGAAGCGCGCGGTATACTGCAAGGGTTTCGTCGAAAGTTACCATCGCATCCCTGTCTCCGATGCCGATTCTGACATTGTGGCCAATATTCTGAAAATCGTCCAGTCTGAGCGGATTGTCGCTTCCCATCGCGACCATCATATCGGCTGTTTTTTTCAATACCACTTTCCAATCTGATGACCGGTGCCGCATTTCAAGCAGTTTTGCAAAGGCAGGAATCTTTTCTGCGATCTTATCGGCATCGAGCATTTTTATCTCGCGCGCCGCGATTTCGGGCGACCAGTCAAATTTTGTGGCGAGCGTAAAGACTTTCCCTACTTTTTCAGGATGATGCTTCGCGAGATACAGCGCGACATATCCGCCCATGCTATATCCAAAAATATCTATCGTTGCAATGTCGTTCGCAGATAAATACCGCAGCACATCGCCTGCAAAACCCGCAATCGAAAAATCACCATAATGCGGCGCTCCACCATGGCCGGAGAAATTCAGCGAATGGACAATAAATCGTCTTTGGAGTTTTTCTTCTAGTGGGGCAAACTGATCCTGTGCACCAATTGCACCGTGCAATAGCAGCAAGTGTGTCATCTGTTTTGGAAATTGTATAACAAATTTAAGCCAATACGGTCGTAAATTGGAAATAAAAAAGGCCATGGAACAATATCCGAACAAGGCAAGCGATTCGGGTGTGACCGGTTTCAAGTCCGGAGCCGATTTCATCGACGTGAAATTCGTCGGCGGGCGCATTTACCGATACACCTATCAATCTGCCGGAAAGCGACCCATCGAAATCATGAAACGTCTCGCAGCCAAAGGAAAAGGATTGAGTGATTATATTTCAAAGTTCGTCAAAGACAAGTTTGAATGTATTTGGCTTGACGGCGGCAACCTTTCGCTGGAATGATTGTCGTCGCCACATCGGTCCGGATTTATAGGCCGGAGTCGACACCACAAACGCTGATTCTCAATCGTTAATAAAATAAACAACTTTTTTCTGAAATAGTTTTTGGAAACGCCAAAAAGGTTGCTATATTTGCAACCGCATTCAGCGAAAAAAGAATGCGTATTATTGGAGGAATGGCAGAGTGGTCGATTGCGGCAGTCTTGAAAACTGTTGACTGTAACAGGTCCGGGGGTTCGAATCCCTCTTCCTCCGCGAAGAAAAACCGATTGGTGTTACCAATCGGTTTTTTTGTTTGACGAGCGTCGAAAGGCCTGCTTTCCTAGGCAAACTGAAACAAAAAAAAGAAGCGCCTCAGGGCGCACGTTTTTTCGTTACCAGGTACTTCTTCAGGTATCACGCAAGTAATCCCTCGAAATTAAATAAATTTCTCAAGCGGATTTTCGTCGCAGATTCTCTTTTCCGATCATACAAATAATCCCTCAATTGCGCCACGACTAAAGAATGAGCGCATTTTTGCACGGTTCTCACTTTGGGATCGCGCCGGTAATCGCATTCCTAGTGAACCAATCCCGGCTATTTTGATTTGGCTGTTCCGACTTAGGGAGTGGATATATGAATTAAGCAGCACAAAAAAATGCCCGGACTGGCCAGGCATTTATTAGACAACCAAACTAAATCATTATAGCGCAAAGTTAATGACGGCTAATATTAAATTAACCGTTACGGCCAGAAGGAAGGCGTTATAAACTATTTTAGGCTTTTGGGTAGAAAGCACTGTTCCGTTGAATCCAATGCTTAGGATAACCACTGCAAACAGTTGCAGCATCTGGACAAGCCCGGTACCATTCATTAAAATGGCCATCGCCGCAATTCCGCCTACACAGCTTTGCACCAATACGGTTACGGCGCAGTTGGCAAAAAACATTCTTTCAAATTCCCCGAAGTATTTTTCATAAGTGCTCATGACATCAGTGTTTTAATTTCTGATGTAAAATTACCGCAACACTTTTAGGAAAAACATGACTGAAATCATGTCTCTGCAAAAATCTTCTATGTAAAAAAATACTTAGTAGTTGACATGTTCGGTGATTTCAAGCCCGTAGCCTATCATCCCGACGCGCTTGCCGTGCTCGCTGTTTGAAATCAACCTGATTTTAGAGATATCGAGATCGTGCAGGATTTGCGCACCGATGCCAAAATCTTTCAGGTCCATTTTGATTTGCGGCGCTTTGTAGATATTCTGGCCTTGCAATTCCTTCAATTCGCCGATGCGCGTCAGCAAGTCGCCGGGCTGCAATTCCTGATTGATAAAAATCACGGCACCTGAACCCTGGTCATTGATCAGGCTGAACATATCGTCGAGTTTTTTGTCGACATCATTGGTGAGCGTGCCGAGAATGTCGTTATTGACGGCCGTTGAATTGATGCGCGTCAGAACCGCGTCGCCAATATTCCATGTTCCTTTGGTAAGTGCGATATGAATGTGTTTATTCGTTGTTTGCTGATAGGCGCGCAACCTGAAAGACCCGAACCGCGTTTCGATGTCAAAATCCTCTTTTTTGACAATCAGGCTGTCGTGCTGCATCCGGTAGGCCACTAGGTCTTCGATCGATACAAGCTTGAGGTCGAATTTTCTTGCAACTTCAGCCAGTTCCGGCAGGCGCGCCATACTGCCGTCTTCGTTCATGATTTCCACGATGACTCCGGCGGGTTTGAATCCGGCGAGCCGTGCAAAATCAATTGCGGCCTCTGTATGGCCGGTCCGGCGCAAAACACCGCCTTGTTTGGCAATCAACGGGAAAATATGTCCGGGGCGCGCCAAATCGTGGGATTTTGTGTTCTCATCTACCAGCGACAAAACCGTTTTCGCCCTATCGGCCGCTGAAATGCCGGTCGTTACGCCATTGCCGCGCAAATCTACTGAAACCGTAAACGCCGTTTCCATATGATCGGTATTGATATGGACCATCGCATTGAGCCCGAGTTCCTTACAGCGTTTTTCCGTCAGCGGTGCGCAAATCAAGCCGCGGCCGTGCGTCGCCATGAAATTGATCATTTCGGGAGTTACTTTTTCTGCGGCTGCAAGGAAATCGCCTTCATTTTCCCGGTCTTCATCATCGACCACGATAATCACTTTGCCTTGGCGAATGTCCTCAATGGCTTCCTCAATGGTATTCAAACGGATTTCCGACATAATCATTTGGTGAGCGCCCTTTTCAAGGCTGCCCGATTGTAAAAATAAATAAATATGTAAAATGGTGCGAAGATCAGACTGGTGACCAGACTGGCGCCAATCCTGGTTCCAAGCATATGAC
>JAEWLD010000330.1 GCA_023393485.1 Bacteroidota bacterium | reverse complement strand
AAGCGGAAGTTCATCGTGCGCGCAACAGAGTTCAAAGCTTCAACCACGACTTCAGAACCCGAAGTCGTTGTTGCGCCCGTCAAAACCGATGATATTTTAGGAAAATAACGCGTTGGCGATGTTGTCGGCGTATAGGAACGGAATTGCACGCCGGATGTTTTTGTCGCGCCCGGGGCAGTCGAATTTGTCTGCGAATCCATTTGTTCCCAGCAATAGGTCAGCGTGTCGCCGTTGGCATCTGTTCCGGTTCCGGTCAGCATGAATGGCGTGCTTTTCGGGATTGTGTAATTGAGTCCGGCGTCGGCCGTTGGAATCGCATTTCCGGTCGCAGTCTTGGTCGGACAGGTTTTCGACTTGATGTTGTTTGTCACTTGCTGTATGCTGACCGCGTGGAAATACGCGTCTGAATGTGGCTGGACATCTTTTGTAGTAATACCGGCATAACCCATGATCGTCGATCCCGAACCCGGCTCAACTTGTACGCCCGTACCTTCGTTGCTGTGCGTAAAAGTATGGTTTGCCCCGAATTGATGTCCCATTTCGTGCGCTACATAATCGATGTCGAAATTGTCACCCGACGGAATGCCGTCGGCAGGCGAAGTAAATCCGCTGCCTTTCTGGTTATTTGTACAGACGCATCCGATGCAGCCGGCATTTCCGCCGCCGCCAGACGCGCCAAACAAGTGTCCGATATCATAGTTAGATTCGCCAATCACGGACGTTAATGTACTTTGCAGCTCGCCATTCCATGCGCCGCCGGCACCGGTAGACGCGGCAGAATACGGGTCGGTTGACCCGTTGGTGTAAATCACCGCATCGGTGTTGGCAATTAGGACGCATCGCGCAGCGAAATCTTTTTCAAAAACACCGTTGACGCGTGTCATTGTGTTATTGATTGCCGCAAGCGCGAGTGCTTTTGTCCCGCCGAAATAAGTGGTGTATTCGCCCGTAACCGACATGGCCAGGCGGAAACTTCTCAAAAATGCATCGTCCGCATTCGGCCTTGCTGTAGCCAATTCGCCTGCAATCGCCGCATTTGCCTGATCGTAGACCAGACATTCAAATTTGTTCATGGACGGCGTACGGTCATTTTTCCGATAAACGGCATAAGTGATGCCATCGGTCGTGTAAGGCTCAATGAATACTGCCGATCTATCGGCATAAAGCGTCATGGTCTGCAAGCCGAGCGGTGAAACGCTGAAGTAGATCGTGGCCGACGGATCTTCGACGCCTTGCCCGATATAAGACTGGATTTCAGGATAACGCGAAGCCAATGCCGGATCCATGATAGAGTTGGTTTGGACGCGGAAATGCGCCGTTTTGCCGTCGGCGTCCGGAAACGCTACGATTGCGTTTGATTTCCCTGAGAATCGCGCCGGCGCCGCAGACAGATCCTGCTTGAGCACGTTTAGGTCAAGTTCGAAGAGACGCGGTTGGGTCAGCCCGGCTTTATTCGCGATAACATCGGCATCGCGCTTTTTTGCCGTAGCTTTCCATGCCGAATCTTGCGCAAAAGAAAGGCCGGCAAAAGCCAGCATCGCAATTGACAGTAAAGTTTTCTTCATAAATGTTGGTTTAAGTTATATAGTTAACCAAATATATGCAATTCGGAATGCATACAATCAAAAGAATATTTAAAATAATTAACAAATCGACAAACGACGTGTTTTGATTGTAAAATATGCGTAAAATTCTTGTTATTTTTATATGGATAATTCAACGCGTCAATCCTGACGGCAAATTTTCACAGTTCACGAAAAGCAGTATTTTTATCACATGGAATTAAGTTATTGGGAAATCAAGAACTGGTTTACCGATGTCGATTACACTGTCGTCGGCTGCGGGATTGTCGGGCTGCATGCGGCATTCCGGCTTCGCGAGCGTTTCCCGCAAAGCAAAATCCTGGTTCTTGAAAGCGGCGGATTGCCTCAGGGCGCAAGTACCAAAAATGCGGGTTTCGCGTGTTTTGGCAGCTTGTCCGAAATCATCGACGATTTAAACTCGCATTCAGAACAACAAGTCTTTTCCTTGATTGAAAAGCGTTGGAAAGGATTGCAATTGCTGCGGAATAGGTTGGGTGATGACGTAATCGATTTTCAGCCGAACGGCGGTTACGAATTGTTTATGTCCGGCGATAAAGCGCTTGATGAATGCCTCTCGCAAATGGCTTTTGTCAATGCGATGCTGCGTCCGCTTTTCAACGATGACGTTTTCCGCATCGCAGAGAATAAATTCGGATTTGGCAACATCAACCAAACGCTGATCTTCAATCCGTTCGAAGCGCAAATAGACACCGGGAACATGATGCAGTCATTGATGAAAATGGCGGTTTCAAAAGACGTTTTGATTCTCAACCGCCAAACCGTGACGTCGTATGATGAAAAATCAGACGGTGTTCAGGTCGCACTTGGCGATTTCAGTTTTCCTACGAAAAAGCTGCTGTTCACAACCAACGGCTTTGCGTCTCAATTGATCGATGCCGATGTCAAACCCGCGCGCGCCCAGGTGCTGATTACCGAACCGATTCCAAATCTCGGCATCAAAGGCACTTTTCATCTTGACAAAGGCTATTATTATTTCCGGAATATCGGCAACAGAATCTTGTTTGGCGGTGGCCGAAATCTCGATATCAATGGCGAGACGACGACTGAATTCGGCCAAACCGAAATGATTCAAAACCGTTTGGAGCAATTGCTAAAAGACGTAATTTTACCAAACCGCGCGTTTGAAGTGGCCCATCGCTGGAGCGGCATTATGGGCATGGGCGCGCAAAAGAGCCCGATTGTCGAACAATTGTCGGAGCACACGTATTGCGGCGTCCGTTTGGGCGGGATGGGCGTGGCAATCGGAAGCCTAGTCGGGACGGAACTCGCCGATTTGATTCAGTAATATGCAGAAAATATTTGGTTTTATAAAAAGGCTTTGCGCCTGGTTTTTCATCTTATCGGTTTTGCTCGTGATTTTGTACCGGTTCATTCCGGTGCCGTTTACGCCATTGATGGTTGCGCGCGCTCTTGAGAATATCAGGCAGGGCAAGGAATTGGAATTCAGCCACGACTGGGTTTCTATCGGCAATATTTCGCCTAACATGCAAAAGGCGGTCATCGCCAGCGAAGATGCGGCATTTCTAAGCCATCACGGTTTTGATTTTTCGGCGATGCAAAAAGCCTATAAAAACAATGCGAAAGGCAAACGGATCAAGGGCGGCAGCACGATTTCGCAGCAAACCGCAAAAAACGTATTTTTATGGCAGGGCAGAAGTTATGTCCGCAAGGCGTTTGAAGCCTATTTTACGGTTTTGATCGAATTGTTCTGGCCAAAGAAGCGCATCATGGAAGTTTACCTGAACAGCATTGAAATGGGAAACAACGTTTACGGCGTTGAAGCCGCGGCGCATCATTGGTATCAGGTAGAAGCTTATCAGTTGACCAAACAACAGGCGGCCGGGATTGCCGCGATTTTGCCGAATCCGCGAAAATTCAAGGCGAAAAACTCGTCGGGTTTTATCGAGCGCCGCAAAAACCGCATCCTCAGATATATGAGATATGTTAAACTGGATTACGGAAAAGATTCCGCATAAATAAACGCTTATTTTAGATAAATCAATCTAGCCACTAGCCGCTAGCAACCAACAACTATATTTATGAGAGCACACGAAATAGACTACGAAATCTACGGCGAAGAAATGCAATACGTCGAAATCGAACTCGATCCGCAGGAAATCGTCATTGCCGAAGCCGGCAGTTTTATGATGATGGACAACGGCATCAGGATGGAAACCATTTTTGGCGACGGATCGCAACAACAAACCGGCGTCTGGGGCAATCTTATGTCTGCGGGTAAGCGCGTTTTGACCGGTGAAAGCCTGTTTATGACGGCTTATATCAATGAAAACAGCAAGAAGGCGAAAGCGTG
>JAEWLD010000323.1 GCA_023393485.1 Bacteroidota bacterium | reverse complement strand
CCGTTTGGCGTGAAAAACCGCGGATACATCAACAGATAAATATCGCCCGTAACAATGCCGCAACCGTGTTTGTCACGTACATGAATCTCATACGGGCCGGGCAATAGATCGGTAAAGATATTACTGTCCTGATAATGGATGCCGTCAAGCGAATATTCATAATCGCCGATGCTGCCGCTAGTGACGGCAACGGAAATCTCGTTGTGTGCGTCAGTCCAGTCGGAAGTATCGATTTCCTGGATTGTGGCCCGATTTGACGCAATCACATTCACGGCCTTCGTACTCGAACAAATTACGGTGCCGTGGTCTTCCGTGACTGTCACCGAGTAACTGCCGGGCTGCCCGACAACAATCGTATGTGTGGTTTCGCCGGTCGACCATAAATAACTGTCAAAACCGGGATCGGCGCGCAAGGCAACAATGCCGTTCTCGCACAAATAGTAGTTGTCGGGCATCAAATTGAAACGCGGCGAATCAATCATCAACAGGTCAAGCGTGCCGACGCGCCAGCATCCGTTGGTGTATTCGGCCCTGACATAAACCAAGTTGTGGCCAGGCGTTAGATGATAAGCCGTCGGGTTGCCAATCGGCGATAACGGATTGTAAAGATCGGCTTCGGCCAGCGTGTTGTGATAAGTGAACGTATAATCGGTCGTGTTGGATACGATGTCGGCGTTGTAATCTTCGAGCGAAACGGTTTGGGTGCCGTCGTTCAAATCGTCGCAAACAAGCATTGAATAGTCGGCGGCAGGAATTATAAAGTTGCTCAGTGTTACATCTACCGCAAGCCGGACGGGGCTTTCGCAAGTATTTACGGTCTGTGTTGCATAATAAGTCGCGCCATTGACCAGCGGCGTTGATAAAGAAAGCGGCGCACCGCCGGTTGGCGTGTCATACCATTGGATATCTTGCCCGTTGGAAATCAAAAAGCCGACAGTCGGGTTGTTGAATACGCAATATAGTTGGGCGGAATCTCCTGTTGGCGCAGCCGGAATGCCGCTCGGCGGATTGATTTGGATATAAATTGTCCGTGATTCGCAACCGATTTGGTTCTTGACTTTGATATAATACATTCCCGGTAACAGCTGACCGCTTTCATTCGAGGTTTGATAAGTAAAGCCATTGTCAAAGCTGTACACATAACCGGTTACCGGCGTAATGGTGATCGTTCCGGTTGTTTCAAGGCAAAACGGCTGATATTCGGTATGCTCGGGATCTGGCAGATAAACTTCATACAGATAAACATAGTTTGACGACGATGTGCAGCCGCTCGAATCCTTTACCTTGATTTGATAATACCCCGCGCCAAGCCCGCTGGCTGTATTGCCAGTCACCCAAGTAACACCATTGTCAAAACTGTACTCGCTGGCCGCGGTAGTAATTGTAATGCTGCCGGCCGCTTCGCATGTCGGTTGGATTGCCGTATATTCAGGGCTCGGGAGAAAAACCTCATACAGATAAATATAATCCATATAGGAAACGCAATCAACGCCGTTGCGAACCATTACCCGATAATTCCCGACCGGCAAGTTTGTCGCAACAGGATTTGTGCCCCAAGTCGTTCCGCCGTCAAAGCTGTATTCGGCTGCAACGGTCGTAATGGTGATTGTGCCGCCAACACCGCATCCGGGTTGAATGACAGTGGTATCGGGCACCGGCAAATGAAAGACAGACAGATAAACGTAAACCGCGCGCGATACGCAACCCTGGCTGTTCTTGATCCGGATCGTATAGCTTCCGGCAGGCAAAAACATCGTATTGCTGGCCTGCCATGTTACGCCATTGTCAAAACTGTAAAGATCGGATACTGTTGTAATCGTTATGCTTCCGTTGGTAATGCATGTCGGGTCGGTTTCAGTATACTCGGGATAGGTTGAATTGAAATCCGTCAAGATTACCGGAACACTTGGCGAAGTACATCCAATGTCGTTTTTGACTTTTATCGAATAATTGTCCTGGATCAAATTATTGGCGACGTTGTCTGTTGTCCAGGTCTGGCCGCCGTCAAAACTGAATTCGCTTCCCGGCGAGGTTATCGTGATGCTTCCGCCGACGCCGCAAATCGGATCGGTTGAGGTAAAAGTAGGTTCGGGCAAATATTCGCTTACGATGTCGATCGTATTGGAATTTGAAATACAGCCAAACTCGTTTTGGATCATCACATTGTAAGTGCCTGGGGCAAGATTGCTTGCGGTATTGCTGGCCTGCCATGTCACGCCGTTGTCAAAACTGTATAGCGTTGAAGCGGTCGTGATTGTAATGCTTCCGGTTCCGCCGCAGAAGCCCGGGTTGAGCGATACTGCGCTGGGGAAAGCCAAATGGAATTGATGGATTTCTATATGGACCGGATACGAGACACAGCCCGATGCGGTTGTGATTTTGATGTCATACGTCCCGATCGGGAGATTGGTGGCTATTGGATTTGTTGTCCACGTCACGCCATTGTTAAAAGAGTATTGGGCGGCCGGTGTCGTGATTTCAATCGTGCCGGTGCTGGTAAGGCAGTTGGGTTGCGTAATATTGACATTTGGCTGTGCAGCCACGGTATTTGCGCCAATAGTGACCGATGCCACATCTGGGCAGCCGGTGGCATCGGTGACCGTGACTGAGTAGGTTCCAATTGCGTTTACGGTAATGGTTTGTGAGCTCTGGCCGGTCGACCAAAGGTAACTTGAGCCTGCCGAGGCGGTCAATTCTGTACTGCCGTTACAAACATTGAGGATTCCCGAAATGGTCGCCGCCGGATTTTTAAGCATGAGTTGTACGGCAATTATTCGCGAACAACCCGCGGCGTTCTTCACGCGGACAAAAACAGCGGCCGTTCCGCTTTGATATGCGCCCGAACTTCCGATAGGATTTGTATTATTGGTTGCATCGGCGAGTGTCGCAAAATAAGTAAACGTAAGCCCATTTTGCGTTCCGCCCACAATACCGTTGGCTTGCTGCAGGTTAAAAAGTTCAAATCCGTCGTGGTTGGCATCGCACATAGTGAGCGTCGCCGGCTGAAGCGTGAAATTGCAATCGGGCGTACAATTCATAAACGAAATGTCCCAGCCCGGATTCGCATCCATGTCTGACGCAGGAAGAAAATTCGTGCCGCTGCACGCCGCCTGGACAACGCCGTAATTGACGGTGACACCAACGTTGTAACTTCCTGTGGTGATGTTTGGTAGGTTCGCCGCCGTGATATCAAAACAAAAAGTGTGTGTGGCCGGATTCAGTATCGGCGTAGTGGAGCTAAAAATGGATGCGCCGGCTTCGTTGTAAATGTTCAGTGTCATCGATGACACCATAGACGATGCGCCGCCAGATGAAGGCGTAGTGTAAGTTCCGCAAATCTGCATCGGCAAACTCGGACAAATTTTGTAAAGCGGGTCGAGTTGTATTGAGCCTTGAAGATTTTCGCTGGTATGAAGCAGGCAGATGTCATCGATGTAAGCATAGCCGAAATGTGCTCCGAGCCCGCAGCGCGCCGCCATGAATTCAATCGTGAATTCCTGGTTGTTCGGAATCGATGAAATGTCCAGTACGCCGGCCTGCCAGTTCGGAGTATACAATACGATTTCACCGGCCTCAAGATATGGTGCAAGGCTGAAAATGCAATCGGTTTTTTCGGCAATCAGGCAAAACTCACTGACGACCGCACCGGATTGATTGAGCACGCGCGCCTTGAGATACGGCTGTTCGCCAACGTGTCCCGAATCGTCCGGAATGCTCTGCAACACCGCTTTGTAATTGAATTGTACCTGCGTTTCATTATTGGTCTTGAAACGCTTGGCCTGGACAACAGACAGCGTCGTATACGAATCTTTATAATTGATCATCAGCGCATACTGGTCAAACGCATTGATGTTTCCGATGAATTCGTCAATATTGTGCGCCGGAACCGTTGTTGCCATCACGTTCATATTGTCCGGATTATACTGCGGAATGGAAGTCCCGGCCTGCAATGACAGGGTTTTGCATTGCGTAGGGTTATTCGGGCTTCCGGTGTCATACCTAAAATGTTTGAGGAAATTCGCGCCCGAGACGGTTTCGACTTCTTCAAAATTTCCGTTGGTGCACAGTTCAACTGCAGGACTTGGCGCCAGGACGCTTCGGCTTGTTTCCCGATGGTTTTCGAGAAATCTGATATATTTGATTTTTTCAGCGGGATCGGTGATTCTGCGGCCGGTGCTGTCTTCAATTTTCCTGAAAGCCGTTTCGTCATTGGCGGCTCCGGTAAATATTTTTTCCTGCTGGGCAGTCGCAAGTACGCTGCTCAGAAAGCAGATAAGTAAAACAAAGTTTTTCAATTTGTAGGGATTTCTCTATCAAACTTACCATTTTTTGTTTTTCGGGATGCTTTCCTATTTTATTTTCGACGTATACATAGTTTTTTCCGATGATTTACACCTTCTATCGCAGACGAAATAAGGCCAAGGCCACAAACCGAATCGCGGGCTCGGTCACCAGTTTGCCATGCCGGCCGCCGACCCGGGAACGCCGTCAATGTGTCCGATGTGTACTAGCCCGCCCAATGGTGTCCTGTCGTATTCCTCAATCGTTCCGGCTGTCGGACAGAGCACAAACAGGTTTTGATTGTGCGATGATACGGCGAGGTCGGTTGGGCCGTTTCCGGTTCTGGTTTGCCCGCCGGCGATCTGTATGGTTCCGCCAACGCCGATGCTATATATTGAAACTGTATTACTTCCATAATTTGAAACAAAAGCGGTCCGGTTGTTCTGGGTGACTTCGACCCATCCGGACAAGGTTTGACTGTTCGCGATATTTCCGTTTACGTCTGCCGGATTCCCTGAGTTCAGGCCGTTGTAGGAAGTGACGGATGATTCGCCTGTTGTCCCATACGCGCCGTTGGCTACGATGATATAGTTATTTCGTGCAAAATCAAAACCCGAAGGTGTTGAGCCGATAGCGTTTATGACTGTTCCGATGCCGGCATGGCCAGTTTCATCGACGGGGAAAATGCTGATTTTGTCTGTCTTTTTTTCTGTGACGTAGATAAACCCGCCGTTTGGCGAAAATGCGATTTTGGATGGCCCGGCAACATCGTCACTCAGTTTTTGTTCAGACTCGGGCATGCTTAAAAGGCTGCCATCTTCACCGATCATAAATCCGTTGATGGTTCCGTTTGTCAAATGGACGGCATACATCCAGTTGTCGTGAATGGTGATGCTGACCGGTGTTTGGCCGCCGGAATTCACCGTGCTTATCAAGGTCAGGAACCCATCGTTTCCGACCGTAAAAGCCGAAACCGAATTTGATCCGGCGTTGACTGCATAAAGCCATTGCTTATCCGGCGAAAGAATGACCGCACCTTGTGAGCCAAGGCTGATACCATTGCCAGCGCCGCCCGACGGGACATTTCCCACGTAAGTCAATTGCCCTTGTTGATTGTGTTGATAAATGTGAATGAGGTTGAGCCCGAGCTCATTGCCTTCGATATAAACATGGCCGGTGAAAGCCAGCATTGCCCGATTGTCAAAGTTGCCGGGCGAATCGTCTGCGCCAGTTGCTAATTCTGCAGCCTCATCATAGCTGCACGAAGTAAAAGAAACCGCCGCGATAAAAATTGCCAGTTTCCAAAAGGAGTGAATTGTTTTCATAGAAAATGTTTTTAAACGGATTAATTGTAGAATCAGAATAGGCGATTCTCAACGATGATAAGATTTCGCCATAATAAACGCATCCGCGGCAACAGCATGCCGGTACGCCGAGTGAATTAGATAAGCAACGCCGGACCAATTCGCGGTGGAAGTGGTTGCGCTGACAGGTTGAAAAGCATAAAGCTCGGGATGGCAGGGAGTCGAACTAGTAGGTAGACAATCTCGGTTTGATAGTTATTATCAACGCGTAAATTTCCGAAATTTAATTCAAATCACTGTTATAAAAAGCCTGAAAACGCATTTAAAATTAACGTTAAAGTATTGATTGACAGATTTTAATACATCGTTGAACCGCTTTGAAAGGCACTTCCTACCGCGCCGGAAGTAGAGACAAGACAACGTGAACCGTCTTATGGTGTTATGAGGTTCGAGGTGTAAATTTCAGGTTATTTAGCGTGCGTCCGGTTACACGTTTTGTCAAAAATGTTATAGTAGGTTCAGCCCGCGACTTCAAATATTTTAAGATGATTCGAAGGAATTATGCTTACTTTTACGGCTTTCCAAAATGCAGTGGGCACACAGCTATATTTGATAACGCCGCCGTTTACGCAGCTTAATACGCCTTATCCGGCAACCGCTTACCTTAAGGGTTTTCTCAATACCAAAGGGATCACGACCGTTCAGGATGATTTGGGCATTGAGGTCATTTTGGCACTGTTCTCAAAATCGGGGTTAACAGATTTGTTCGCGTACATTGCAACCCTGCAACCAGATTTATCGGAAAATGCAGCACGGATCATCGCGCTCAAAGACCAATACATCAAAACAATAGATGCGGTTCTCGCGTTTCTCCAGGGCAAAAACCCAACGTTGGCCTTACCGATCTGCCAGGAAAATTATCTCCCCGAAGCGTCAAGATTTTCGCAGCTTGACGCGCTTGACTGGGCCTTTGGCAGTATGGGCACGCAGGACAAGGCAAAACATCTGGCGACGTTATATCTTGAAGATCTGTCCGACTTGATTGTTGAATGCGTCGATGAACATTTCGGTTTTAGCCGGTACGCGGAACGGCTCGGGCGATCGGCAAGCACTTTTGACCAGCTGCACGAAGAGTTGCAAAAACCCTACACGTACATCGACAAAATATTGGTTGGCATCCTCTCGCGGCAACTTCTGGCGGCGAATCCAAAAATGCTGTGTATTTCGGTGCCGTTCCCAGGAAATTTATATGCGGCGTTCCGTTGCGCGCAATGGGTAAAAAAGCACAAACCAGAGATTGCGGTCTCACTCGGCGGCGGCTTTGCCAATACTGAACTCAGGTCATTATCTGACGCGCGAGTGTTTGATTATTTCGATTTTGTCACGCTCGATGATGGCGAACGGCCTGTCGAATTGCTTGTCGAGCACATCGAAGGAAATCGAAGTCTCGAAAATCTGAAACGGACTTTTGCGTTATCTGAAGGCGTCGTAAAATATTTTGACGGTTCGGGATTGCCGGACTATAGACAAAGCGAAGTCGGAACGCCCGATTATACAGGATTGCCGCTTGCGGATTACATTTCGGTTATTGAAATTGTCAACCCGATGCACCGGCTTTGGAGCGACGGCCGCTGGAATAAACTGACGATGGCGCACGGCTGCTATTGGGGCAAATGTACTTTCTGCGATATTTCGCTCGATTATATCAAACTATACGAACCAGTTGCCGCAAGTTTGCTTTGCGACCGCATTGAAGAACTGGTCGCGCAAACCGGCCAGAACGGTTTCCATTTTGTAGACGAAGCCGCGCCGCCTGCACTGATGCGTGAACTTGCGCTTGAAATATTGCGGCGAAAATTGTCGGTTACCTGGTGGACAAACATCCGGTTCGAGAAGAGTTTTTCGCGGGATTTGTGCGTGTTGTTGAAGGCTTCGGGCTGTATTGCTGTTTCGGGCGGGCTTGAAGTCGCTTCTGACCGGCTGCTGGCGCTGATTGATAAAGGCGTTACTGTTGAACAAGTCGCCAGGGTCACGCGCAATTTTACCGGTGCCGGAATCATGGTGCATGCCTACCTGATGTACGGCTATCCAACTCAAACGGTACAGGAAACCGTTGACAGCCTTGAAATGGTCAGGCAGATGTTTGAAACCGGCGTATTGCAATCGGGTTTTTGGCATCAATTCGCAATGACGGCGCACAGTCCGGTTGGAATGTTTCCCGATCGGTTCGGCGTAGACAAAAAGACCGAAGCCATTGGAACTTTTGCCAATAATGACATCGATTATATAGACAAAACCGGAATCGACCACGACCAATTCAGTTTTGGCCTGCGCAAATCGCTTTACAATTTCATGCACGGAATCTGTTTCGATTACGCACTGCAGGAATGGTTTGACTTTAAGATACCAAAGACTACGATTTCGCCAAACTTCATCATTGACGCGCTCAAAGATGCATCAGATCTGAAAATACGTCCGAATGCCAAGATTGTCTGGCTCGGTTCCAACCCGATTGTCAGGGAATTTACCAAATCCAAAAAAGGAAATTCATGGGAAATGACCTCATTGGCCTTTCATGACAAACGCGCGGTTACCGTGATTGAAATCGGCAGGGCAGAAGCGGCATGGTTGGTTGCGGTGTTGCCGAAATTGGCTGTCGGCGGGCACAAAACCCTTACCTGGCAGAATGTAAAAGACGATTATGAATCGGCCGGGCTTGAGAACTTTGAGCTTTTTTGGACTGCGCGCCCCATGCAATCGTTGCAAAAATCAGGGTTGCTGCTGACGCTTTAGTTACTTTTTCTTTTTTTGGCCGAGCGTTTCGTATTTCTCTATCTGCTCGGGAGTAAGCATTGCTTTGATTTTGGCGGTCATTTTGTCGTGCAGCTCGACGATTTTTTCAAATTTCATCTCATCCGGTTCGTTCTGCGCCAGAATGCGTTCCTGATCTGAATGATTTTCCTCATAAAGTTGTTTTATCGCGGCAGCCTGGAAAGAATCAAGCTTGAGGTCTTCGGCAAGTTTATCCATGATTGCCGAAAGCCTTTCTTCCTGAGTAGGCTGCTTCTTGCTTTTGGTTTGTTGTCCGGCGGCGCGGGCCATGCTTCTGTTGCGTGCGCCAATTGATCCGCCACCGTCATAATATTGCGCAGTTGCCGCAAAACTGAAACAAAAAAACAAAAGGATAAGATAATTTTTCATCGCATCATATTTCGATCGTCCTGCAAAAGTAACCAATTTAATCCATTGTAAACCTGAAACCCACACCGTGCTGGTTTTCAATCGCGATTCCTTTTTCGCCGGCAAGTATTTTTCTGAGCCGCGAAATGAATACATCGAGGCTTCGGCCCATGAAATAATCGTCGTCGCCCCAAAGTGACTTTAGGATTTCCTCGCGCTTGAGCACACGGTTTTTGTTGTCGATAAAAAGCTTCAGCAGTTCGGATTCCCTTTGGGTCAACGTAATTTTTTCATCGTCGTTGAAGACCAAAAGGTTTTCACAGTCAAACGAATATTTGCCGAGTTTATAAAGACTTTTCTGTGGCGTTTTCTTCGCCGAGCGTTTAAGGAAAACCTCTATTTTTAAAATGAGTTCTTCAATGCTGAACGGTTTGACCAGATAATCATCGGCGCCGAGCCGCAAGCCTTTGAGCCTGTCTTCCTTGAGCGTTTTTGCCGACAGGAAAATAATCGGCACATCGGCATCGGCTTTCCTGATTGCGGCGGCAAGGTCAAAACCGTCCATTTTTGGCAGCATGATATCGAGAATGCACAAATCAATCTGCTGTTTTCCGAAAGCATCCAGACAAAGATTGCCGTCGGCGCAATGAAGTACGTCATAGCCGTGCTGTTCAAGATTGTCCTTGGTCAGAAAGGCAAGCGTTTCGTCGTCTTCAGCGTATAAAATCGTCGGGTTTTTCATTCCGTTACTTTTTTGGGATTGCCACGGTAATGGTCAGGCCTTGCGCGGCGTTATTGGCGGCCGTGATTTTCCAACCGTGCAACGTACATATTTTTTTTACATAATACAAGCCGAGCCCAAAACCATTGACTTCGTTGCTTTTTGTACTCGGTATCCGATAAAACTTCTCGAAAATAAAACCCAGTTCTTTTGCCGAAACGCCAATGCCATTGTCTTTAAACGCTATTTTGACAAGCCCTTTTTCGTCGGTCACCGAAATCGCGATCTCAGGGTTTCTGTCGCAGTATTTGATTGAATTGTCAATCAGGTTGTAAACGATGTTGGTGAAATGGAATTCGTCGGCCTGGATCGGAAAGTCTTTGTCCGCGTCAAGCGTAATGGTGATATTGTCGTGCTTGAGTTTTATGTTCTCAATCACATTTTTGATGATCGAAACAATGTCGATCGGCTGTTTGTCAAGCTCGAGCGGTGCATTGTCACTCTTGGCGACATTGAGGATTTTGCCGATATGATTATTGAGCTTGTTGCTTTGGTCGATGATGATTCCTGTGTATTTCTCGAGCTTTTCGTCACTGGTGATCGCTTGCTGCTTCATCAGGTAATTTGAAGCGAGCAAAATCGAAGACAGCGGTGTCTTGAATTCGTGCGTCATGTTGTTGATGAAATCGCGCTGGAGTTCGGAATATTTTCGCTGCTGCAGGATCGTGAAAATCGAATATACGTAGACCAGCAGGATGACAATCAGCGCAAACGACAACACAAACCAGAATTTCAGGGATGAAAATAAATAACTCGTCTCATTTGGAAACCGGATCGCAAAATAATAAACCAGGTTTTTGTGCTTTGGAAAATAAACTGATTTTTTGGCGTTGTCATTGTCGGTCATCGAAACGTAATTGCCGTAAATCATCTCGTCGCTGCTGCAATTGTAGATCGCGTATTCGAAATCTGTCGCAATGCCGACTTTCTTGAACTCCGAAGTCAGATAAAATTCAAGGATTTCGGGCTCGAAATCATTTGACACATTGACAATGTAGTAGTCGTTCGATATTTTTTCGATAGGGCTTTCCGTCGGCAGCTCGTGGCTTGTGCCTTCATACAGTTTCTTGACGACTTCAAGTAAGGCGATATGCGTTTTCTGGCTGAATTTCTTTTCCTCAAGGTTAAAAGCTTCCTTGGTCCAAAGCAGCTGCGCGATGATGATGCCTATGATTGCCACAAGGCCAAGAACGATGATGCTGTTGAGTCTATTGAATTTCATGCCCGGAGTTTGGGATTGTAATATTAAGGAAAAATCAGGGTAGATTTCATCGTTAACAAGTCGTTAACAAACGTTTGAAACCGATTAACAACGAGTCGCCGCAATGCCTGTTACTTTTGGTTTATCGAAAAATCCGAATTACTAATCTTAAAAATATACCGATGAAAACTTTAAAAATTTCCTTGTTTGTAATTGCCCTGACTTTTGGAATGGTATCATTCGCGCAAGCGCAGAC